>NZ_CP196351.1:2670000-2859065 GCF_051668705.1 Parasphingorhabdus sp. DH2-15
GATCCTTTGTACCGGGGGACTGTTGTCCGATTATGTTGGCGACCGATCCGTAGAAGCGTTTAGAGCGTCATCTCCGTGCCGGTGAGAGGTCATATATGGGGGGCTTCTGATTCCGTCAACACACTTTCGTAATTTTGTTGCAAAAAAATTTGCAAATGTGCGTTAGAAGCGTCCTCATGAGTGACCACGTTACAGATGATATGGGTGTAAAACCCGCAAATACAAGCACCTCTGCTGGTAAGTCGGGTTTTGGCGACACTGTCAAAACCGCACTTTTCTGGCGTTCGGGCAGTCAAATCCTTGCTCAGATACTCACCTGGGGATCAACACTTGCAGTTATCAGGATACTTGATCCATCAGATTATGGCCTGTTTGCTATGTCGCAAACTTTATTGGCCTTTCTGGCTTTTTTGAATGGCTATGGCTTTGCCAGTTCACTGATTCAGTCTGAAAATGTGAGTCGCAAACAGATTCGCCAGGCTTTTGGCCTATTGATTCTTCTCAATATGATTCTTGCGATAGCCCAAATCGCACTCGCACCGATTGTGGCGGCCTATTATCAGGAGCCTATTGTCGCCAATATGCTCTGGGTTCAGGCCCTTATATATCTGGCGACACCGTTTATTGTGATTCCCGAAGTGTTGATGAGCAGGCAGCTTGATTTCAAAAGGCAGGCAATCGTCAATTTGATCGCCGCCATAATAGGCGCGGTTGTTGCTTTTGTCCTTGCCCTATCTGACTGGGGCGTGTGGGCATTGGTCTTTGCGCCGATATCATTATTCTGGACGCGGGCTATTGGACTGACACTGGCGGGCCGATTCTTTTATATGCCCAGCTTCGACTTTCGCGGAACAGGCGCGATGATCAGTTTTGGCTCGGCTATGCTGATTGGCCATTTGTTCTGGGTCATCCAATCGCAATCCAGCATATTCATCGCTGGCCGGTTTATCGCCACCGATGCATTGGGTATATATGCCACGGCACTGTTTCTGGCGCAGATATTTGCGACCAAGTTTATCCCACCGCTCAATGCGGTCGCCTTTCCTGCTTATGCGCAACTGCAAAATGACCCCTCGCGTCTAAGCTGGTCATTCTTAAAAGCGGTGCGGCTCATATTGTTGGTGTCATGCCCACTCTATATAGGTCTGTCCGTCACTGCGAACGAGCTTGTTCATATCGTCTTTGTCGAAAAATGGTTCAGCTTGGGGCCATTGCTGCAAATTATCTCGCTCGCCATGCCCTTTATGACATTGCAGATTTTGTTCGGGCCAGCGCTCAATGCTCTAGGTAAACCGCAAATAACCATGCGCAATGCTATGTTCGGCGCAATTATCATGTCCGCGACTTTCGCCCTTGCCGTGCAGTTTGGAACTATCGGCATGGCTTATGGTTGGCTTATTGCATTTCCGCTTTTGACCGCTTTCACTTTTTGGCAAGCACATAGATGGATCAATATTAGTGCCCTACAATTGCTCAAAGCAATGTGGCCTGCCGCATCAGCTTCAGCCATTATGGGTGTTGTCGTTTATCTGGTTGGCGCGTTTCTGCTGCCCGGCCTTTCACTTGATCTTTTGCAAAACATTTTCAGATTCGGCGTAATGGTGGCGATAGGCGGTCTCGTCTATGTGCTGACTTTGCGGCTTTTATTGCCTGAAACTCTGAGCGAACTCATAAGACTCATCATCAAACGCAAGCCACCACAATCTGGAGATTCGGCTGCAGGTGCTTAGTCAGAAGATTTATTAGTCTTCGCCAAGCAACGAAGAAAAGAGACTGGGCATAGCCTGATTGACCAATGTCCAGACATGCAGAAAATCTGAACCATCACCATAATAGGGGTCCGGCACATCCTGCCCGATGTCGCTAGGAGCAAAGTCTAGTAACAGACAGATCTCGGCATGGTCTGAGGCTTCCAAATTTGCAGCGCGCAACGCCTCAATATCCGCCAAGTTTTGCCGATCCATTGCGCAGATCAGATCAAAACGCGCAAAATCGGCCAATTTCAACTGACGTGCTTTTTGCCGTGATATATCCACGCCATAAGATTGCGCGATAGCTATGCTTCGCGAATCAGGAGGATTGCCAATATGCCAAGCTCCCGTCCCTGCCGAGTCGAGCCGCACTTCTTTGCCATTTTGCATCGCAAATGCTGCGGCCACCCCTTCGGCCAATGGTGATCGACAGATATTGCCCAGACAGACAAACAGAATGGATGCCATGGTGATGTTGACCCTGATAGATTTTCGCGTTGCTTATTGTCTCTGCCATGTTAGCCAGATGCAATAAAATAAAAATAGGAGAATATGCTATGGCCTCAAAGGGGACCAAAGTCGACGCAGAGGCGGCTCCCATGAGCAGCGATATCGATCAGGCCAAAGCACCGGGGCGCATATATAGCTATTATGTTCTGTCATTGCTGGTCGTGTTTTACGCATTCAACTTTTTAGATCGGCAAATCATAACAATACTCGCCCCATCATTAAAAACTGATCTGAACCTTAGCGACGCGCAAATAGGCCTATTATTCGGCACGGCATTTGCGCTTTTCTACGCACTCTTTGGCATTCCATTGGCAAAACTGGCTGATGGGTGGAACCGCGTAAAGACAATCTCGCTAGGGCTTAGCTTATGGTCGGCCATGACTGCCGTTAGCGGTTTTGCAGGAAATTTTGCCCAGCTCGGTGCTGCGCGTATAGGCGTAGGCATCGGTGAAGCCAGCGCTTCACCAGCAGCCTATTCATTGATTCAGGATTATTTTCCCAAAAGGCAAAGGGCAACCGCGCTCGCATTTTATAGCAGCGGCATCTATGTCGGAGTAGGTGCATCGCTTATATTTGGCGGCGCGGTCATCGGCTATTGGGATAGCAACTTTACCCCCGAAACGCGGCCCTTTGGTTTAGCAGGCTGGCAAGCCACATTCTTGGCTTTCGGGGTCCCGGGTTTATTGCTCGCTCTGCTTGTCCGTTTCACTGTGCGCGAACCGGTGCGCGGCCTTTTCGACGGCATAAAATCCATCAAAGAAGCTCCACACCCCTTCAAAGATGTTGCCCGTGAAATGGCAACAATGTTCCCTCCATTCAGCATCATCAACCTTGCAAAGGTGAAGAACGACCGCAGCGCTCTGCATCGCAACATTCTTGTTTTGGGGGCCAGTATCGCCTTTGCAATATTGTTGGTTTTTTGGACAGATGGCTTGCTAGCAGAAGGCAAAAAGGCGCCAATTGGCAGCATTGGCGGAATCACTATCACCACCAATGTTGTGCAATGGACGGCCATGGCTATAGGCGTTTATTGCAGCTTTAGCTGGTTACAATCCATCCGCAATCGCGACCTTCCGGCCGCCAAACTGATTGGGAATAAGAGCTTTGCCATGCTCTCTCTGGTGGGGGGCTTGGCCTCATTTGCCAGCTATGGCCTGTCGCCTTTTATCTTCCTGTATAGCAGCCAGACATTTGGCGTTGGCCCAGAATCGGCAATCACATTGGGCTGGATATTGGCCATTAGCGGCGGTTTAGGGACGATTTTTGGTGGCGCTTTGTCCGATCGTGCAAAGAAAATTAATGCCTCGGGCCGCGTTTATGTAGTTTTTTTCGCGCTGGGCTTCAGCGCCATTGCCACATATTTCCAGCTAACCACAGAGAATCTTACGCTCTTTTATGTCTTGCTAGGCGCAAGCAACTTTCTTCAAATCATGTGGCTGGCGCCTATAGCCGCAACGACTCAAGATTTGGTACTGCCGCGCATGCGCGGTACGGCCGCTGCAATATTTCTACTAGGCACCAATATCATAGGCCTTGGCATGGGGCCGTATGTGGTAGGATTAATTAGTGATGTAACAGGAGATTTGCGCTTTGCCATGCTCTCTGTCTTGGGAATGTTCCCAATAATATTGTTGCTGCTTATATTGTTGATTAAGCGTGTGCCGGAAATGGAACGCACCGTATTAGAACGCGCGCGAGCGGCGGGAGAGGCTGTCTAATCTCAGCGCTACAATATTGGTCGTTGCTGATGAAGCCGGCTTTACCGACCAACGCTATAATAGGTGAACCCTATGGCCTTGGCTTCCTCAGGGTTATATATATTCCTAAGGTCAATCAGCACTGGCTGGGCTGCAAGTTCGCGCATCCGGCGCAAATCAAGCGCGCGAAATGCATCCCATTCCGTAACAATCACTATGGCATCCGCATCAATTACAGCTTCATAGCTGTCTTTGGCCATTGATACTTCAGGCATGATTGCTGATGCTGCCTCCATGCCTTCTGGATCATACCCCGTTAAAGACGCACCGCCATCAAGCAGCGCTTGTGCAATAGCAATGGAAGGTGCGTCGCGCATATCATCAGTATTGGGTTTGAAAGTCAAACCAAGCAGAGCAATCTTACGGCCACGAACATCGCCATTAAGCGCATCAATAACTTTGCGGCCCATTGCACGCTTACGATTATCATTCACCTGCACAACCGATTCGACGATGCGCATCGGGCTGTTATAATCTTGGCTGGTTTTCAGCAGAGCAAGCGTGTCTTTAGGAAAGCATGAGCCACCATAGCCAGGGCCTGCATGCAAAAATTTGGCACCAATGCGATTATCGAGCCCGATGCCGCGTGAGACATCCTGAATATCTGCGCCAACTTTCTCGCACAAATCCGCCACTTCGTTGATGAAAGTAATTTTTGTCGCAAGAAATGCATTGGCGGCATATTTGGTGATTTCTGCCGTGCGTCGTCCTGTGAAAAGAATAGGCGCCTCATTCAAAAATAATGGCCGATAAACCTCACGCATAACGCGCTGGGCCTCCTCATGCTCACAACCAATAACGATGCGATCAGGGCGTTTAAAATCTCCAATCGCCGCGCCTTCACGCAGAAACTCGGGGTTAGAGACAACATGTACAGTCACGTTCGGATTGGTTTCTCGCAATATGCGTTCAACCTCGTCGCCTGTACCGACTGGCACAGTGGACTTGTTAACGACAACGGCAGATTTCTTGAGATTCTCACCAATCTCTCGTGCAGCAGCATAGACATATTGCAAATCAGCATGGCCATCACCGCGGCGCGACGGAGTGCCGACAGCGATAAAGATGGCGTCGGCATCTGCTACAGCGCTGGCCAAATCGGTCGTAAAACTTAACCGTCCAGCGTCTGCATTGGAAGTGACCAGTGCATCCAAGCCTGGTTCATAAATTGGCATCTTGCCAGCGCGGAGACCATCAATCTTAGCCGCATCTTTATCGACGCAGACAACATCATGACCAAAGTCTGAAAAACATGCGCCAGAAACAAGACCGACATAGCCTGAGCCTATCATTGCAATTTTCATATAGCACCTGCTTCCTTGGCTATTATCGAGAGCCCAACTGATTACGGTGTATTCGCATACACAATAAGGGTTAACGGTCAACTATCCCACGGTAATCTTACATAAAAGCGGCAAACATGGCGGTAGTGAAATATGGAGCGCGCACAAAAAAAGGGTCGGCAATTAAGCCGACCCTTTTTGTTAGCTATTAGGCTATTAGTTGCCTGAACCTGGGCCGTATGTGATTTCCACACGACGGTTTTGCAATTCACGAACACCGTCAGCAGTATCAACACGTGGTGCCGACTCGCCAAATGCTTCGCTAGAAATCGCACCAGCAGAAACGCCGCGTGATGTCAGATAAGCACGAACTGATTCGTTACGACGTTGTGACAAGCCAACATTGTAGCTTTGTGAGCCAGAACGGTCAGCGTGACCAGCAAGCATGATAGGAACATTATTACAGTTACCATAGGCGGATACTGCATTGTCCAAAATTGTTGCCGCCTCAGGTGTGATATTCGATTTATCGAAATCGAAGAACACAATGTAAGGGCCTTTTTCACATGTCACTACCGGTGCAGGTGGTGGCGGAGGTGGTGGTGGCGGAGGTGGTGGTGGCGGAGGTGGTGGCGGCGGAGGTGCCGGTGGAGGCGGAGTATCACCGCCGAAGTTATAAATTATACTACCCAAAAGGCTGTGCGTACGGATACGACCGTCGAGGTTACGGCCTGTACGATCAACGATGCTCAAAGAATCAGAGTTGAAATAGCGATATTTCAAACCAATATCCCAACTGTCAGATATTGGCGCGCGGATGCCAGCAAGACCTTGCCAAGCGAAGCCAGTGTCTGAATCATCAACACCGGGGCCGCCGTCAGACGTTTGAGCGGTAAGGGAAACGTCAGTACGAGCGATACCTACACCACCGCCAACAAAGCCTTGAATTCCGTCATCTTCACCGAAATCAAGCAAGCCATTCAGCATAAATGCTAAAACATTAGTTGATCCTGCTACACCAGGAAAGTTACCTGTAGTGAATGGAGGCGCAAAATCACCAACTGGAAAACCGGAGATGCCATTAAGGAAATCAGGATCTGCTTCACGGTAGCTTACTTCACCTTCGAGGCGGAAAAAACCAAAGTCATAGCCGACATAGCCGCCTACGTCATACCCAGTATCAGAGCTAACACTGTTGCCGCCCTCTACTCCATTTACGTCATACTCAATGTCTTCTACGATAGTGATACCGCCATCAACACCGATATACCACTCGCCGTCACGTGCAAAAGCAGGTGTGGTGAGTGCCGTCGACGCTAATGCCAGTCCGATGACTAACTTCCGCATTTGGGATCCCCTTTCGGATTCTTAACAAACTCAAGCCTCTAATTAGCGCGATGATTGATAAGGCGCAAGACATCAAATGAAGCTAAGTGTTGCCAAAATGTCGCCTTTACATTCATATTTGTCAAAAAATGAGGGCAGATTACCATTTAACCGCATCCATATTGTATCTTATAATCAAAGCTGTGGATACAGAACCCCTATCTCAACTAGCCTATCAATCACTGCGGAAATAGCGACTCTTGCCTGTTCATCAACTACGTCGCCGCCACTAGCTAATTCGGGTGCTATATAGCTCTTCCACGCCCCCTCACGAAAAAACAACATACCGCCATTGGAGCGGTCATAAATATGTTGTCCTTCAATTGGAGCGCATAAACGCCATCCAGTGCTCGACCAATATGCAATATGGTTTTCGCATCCCTCCCACTCTCCCGAGGAATTTCCAGAGATCAGCCAAGATTCGCCACGAACGGGCTGAAGAGTATCTGGGTTGTCAGCTAAACCAACAATAGCTGGAGTCATAACGGCATCGATTTTTTCCAATGCTTCATTCACCGTTACTTCTTTGTGCGCTTGGGACGGAAATAAAAAAGGCAGTCCGAGTCGCGCACTACGATCCGCTGCATTAAAAACTGGGCTTTGCGACATAGTATAAAGCTCCTTTGAAGAAATTGCTCGGCAGAATAGCTAGGGTATTTGAAAATATAATGTGGCTGGTTTTGATGTCGCATATGTGCCCAATTGGCGTATAATGGCGACGATAGTCTCGCCGGAAGATGCCAAAATATCTTGATCTTCAGCGGATAGGCTAAGTAATGACTGATCAGTTTCGAATGATAAAAACGGCGGCCCGGAAGTTATAATGTCTGCTCCTAAAGCATGATCGATTGCCGATGCTTGCCAGAAGCCAATACTATACGCCTCTCTCTCTTCAACCAGCGGCATGTCTACGCCGTCACTCCACAGAAACGGGATGCGGCTTCGCCTCACCCATCTCAGCTGCGATATATAAACCGGCTGCCCACTTTGGGTGTTACTGGAGGGAGGACGAATCTGCCAACACAGATGCACAGGGGGCAATGGACGCAGTGCTCTTATCATTGACGTTTGCGCGAAGGACAAGTTTGAAATCCCGCGAGAAACAAGCGCGTAATCTCCCGTCTGGCGAAGTATATTCCCACTCGCAGGAACGTATGCAACATTGTGATTGAGCAATAAGCAGCGCGTCCCAGCTTCATGACCATTTTCAGCGCCCAAGCCATCCCCCAATGCTCGGTATAAACCGGAGAGGCGATATTGACCTTCGCCCAGATACTCAGCGCGTTCAAACTGTATAACTTCATCGCCCAGCAGCAGCATATTGTCGCCACTAGCCAAACCGTCTTGATCAATATTTGCCAAAAATGGATCAGCGCCTTCAAATGCAATAATCAGATGTTCGTTATAATCGCGCATAATGCCCGTTGCTGGTGAAACACCATTAAGCAAGGTACCATAATCAGCTTGCGCTTGAACTGGCCCTATAAAGTCTAGCAGGCCACCATCTGCGGTGGCCCGGTAAAGCGCGCCGCCACGCCATATAGATGCGCCAGATGTATCAGAACCAGCGATATCTTCGCGCACTGTAGCAGCCAGATTTACTGCATTAGGGGAAAGTTCTGCCGTTGCTGGCAGATCGAAAATATCTAGTACGCCGGCAATGGCAATCTGGTCAGGGGCTGATAGGCTACGGCCCGCCTCTGCTTGGGCAGGCGCAGTGTCTTTGCCAGATTCATCGCGGATCAGTTCCAGAGAAACACCTTCAACACTGAAACGCCATTGATCGATTCGCCAAAGCCCAGCCTCAGTTTCGATACGGATTGTCCGACCCGGCCGCAGCATCGGATCAAGCCGCGCCATATGCAGTGTCCGTTCCCGATCTTGATATTGGCTGTAGCGATAGAGGCGCTGAGTAATATTTTGTGCGTTACTGGCTGTAAGAGCCGCTGGCATATCAAAAATAGCTGGCGCGCGCCCAATATTCCCGTTGAGTGAACGGCGGATACCCGCCTGATAATCGCGTTCAGGCTCATAATATCGCAGCTGGATTTGCTGCGCACGTGCATGTGGCCGCATCCGTTGCTCAGCTGGAGTGCCGCTATCTCCCTCTTGATGGATAATATCCGCATCCCGAACCGTTAAAATGTCATCGGCGGGAATCAAGTCGCGGCGCGTTAGCCGCAACCCATCCATGGTCCAATCAATATGATGCGGAAAGCTTGTAGCCATTTCATCCAGCACTTGCACCTGACGATCTGCCTGAGCAGAGTAACCCAGTATCTCTGCGGGTTGTTTCGGACTATTTGAGTCTAGATGTGCAAAGTCTGCAAATATATCGCTTGGCGAAAGCGGTGCTGCATCTGCTTCAACTTCGAACGTCAGGGACGGAATACGATTGCCAAAATCCGTCAGATCCAGTTCTTCAAAGACACAATATGCCAACCCGCGATAACCCAGAGCAGCGTCTTCGCCTTCCATTGCCGCAATGAGAGGATCGGGGTCTTGGTCGCCATGGCCATTGTAAAAACGAAAGCCGGTATTGGTTTTGAAATCACCAGCCTCTCCGCGCAGCAAATTGCCTTCGGCCCAAATTCTTTTGACGTTTTTTAGTGGCCGACTCGATAAAACCACAGCCATGGAAACACCATAAGAAAACTGGACTGTGCCCGGCCTGCCCTTGCCGCCACCTTGCCTTTCCCGGCTTTCAATAAGATCGGTTGCCCAGATCACAGTGCCCGCCACCCGCATGCGGCCATATATGCGCGGTACCAAAGAACCATATTGCGATGTTTGGACAGCAAGATCGGTTAAACGCGGCCCCTCGCGATCATTGCTGCCGAAAAGAACACCATCAACCTGCCGCCCTATAATCGCGCCAATTGCGCCGCCAATAGGCCCGCCTACGGCTGTTCCCACAGCAGTTAATACCAATGTTGCCATATCAATATCCTTATTTTGTATCCGGCAGACTGGTTATCTTTGCACTCATTGCGCTTTATTTGGCAGCAAGCCGCCAGCGGATCTGTACTGGCCATGGGCTCAAACTGGTGGTCAGCAGAGTCTTACGGCATCCCAGATGCGCATGGACGAAACCAGTTGGCACCTTGACCAGCAAATGGGATTGGCCAGCGGCTGGAGCGACCAAGACAATATCACCTGATTGTCCATTATCGTCCTTACCCAGTCGCAAAAGACCCGCGGACTGCGCCCATAGCAAAACCGTGGACTGTCCTGGCCCACGCAAGCTGTACGTGTCTGGCGGCGCCGGGACATCGCGGACTGATCGCAAAGCGTGAAGAGCCACGCCGACGCAATCCAACCCCTTATGTAAGCAGCGCCCATGTAATCTAAATGGACTGCCTATGCATTGCTTGGCGGCCTCGGCTATTTGTTCGCCTTGCTGGACAGAAACCATCGCCAGCAATTCATACTCCGCCATTAATTAGGGAACCGTGTCAGCAAGTCATTACCGGGCAAGTGCGGTTCACCCCGGAAGTTGATAACATTGGCATAACGGTTCTGACAGGTGGCCAAAGTCTTGTCGCAACCCTGTGTCAGACGTGCCTTATCACCCGGCATGATAGAAAAATATGGTGAGGGCAGCAGGCAAAGACCAGCACCGTCAAAGGATATTACACGCTGTGAAAGACCTCTATTTGCACCAGATACCCAATGCACATCACCTTCAACGAAATTTTGTGCGATATTCGCGTCAATCCCTGCAAAACTAATAGCCGCATTGGCATCATCCACTGTTGTAACGGCTGCTAATCTGCGGAAACGCGATCTGGATAATCCACATGCACGATCACCAAATTCCGCCCGGCATGATGGCGATGTGCGGGGACATAATGCCTGATTTAGAACATTCTTGCCACTAAGCAGCTCGACCTGAAAACTGTCTTCCCGCCGGATAATTTCCCCAAATTGGGCTTCTAAAATCCAATCGGGTTGACGATCGGCATCTTGCCAATCTGCTATGCCAATAGCCATGCGGGCGCTGTCCCACCGACCAGCAGCCAGATCATCTTCATCAATGGCGTCACTGCTCAGAACACCCTCAATATCCATGGTTTCAGCTTCAGGGTTTCCATGCAGTTCGATAGCGGATGGCCGCATTCCCGGCGCTGCGCGATATTGTATATTGCCGCGCCATACATCGCGATCATGCGCAGCAAACCCCAGTGTCACGCCATCTGCACGCTCCAGTCGCCAAAGCATGATCGCACTGTCCAGTTCTGTAGCAAACCAGCTCATGCCGCAATTGGTCCTGTCTCTTGATCGCTATCTGCTTGGCGCACTTCAACCAAGACTATGCTGGTTGCTTCTCCAGCGGCAAAGGTCGCAGCGTTAATCGCCAAACTGTCTTCGGCAAAGCGTACCGGTACATCAAAAACATAATGCGCTCGTAATATAGCGCCTTCAGGCGGCGGTGTATCGAAAGCAACAACCCCGCCAGCCAACAGCATCCAACCGGATACATCCTCTCCATCCATGCTGATTGCCACCTGATCGGCAACAGGATGCGTGATTCTGCGTATTTGTGGATCGTCGACAGGGCCATAATGTTTGACCAGTTGGAAATTGCTACGCTCGCCATTGCCTATGCCGAGCGGTTGATCCGCGGCGCCATTATCGGGCCCGCTATCGAACTGACGCGAATCATAATCGAAAGGATCACGCAGCCTAAATGCTCTGGCTGGTCCGCGCCGCGCTCTGTAGAATGCCATTAAAGTCGCCAGATCGCGTTCAGACCTTAATGCTGGCCCAACATCAAAGCGCATCAAGGCATCGCTCCATCGGCTGTTGCGCCGCTCATGCCCCCCGGATGTTGTTAAAATCTGTGTTGAAAATCGCGCTTCCGCCAAAACTTCCTGACTAAGCGCGAGGGGAAAACGAACATCGTCAAAGGCCTGCATTTCAGAAGCTCCCATATCAGGAAAATAGGTAAGGCCATCGCGCGCAACCTGCGGCAATGCCCAGAAAAACACCGTCGGGATCATGCGAGACCGCGCCTCTTCAGCGGCCTCAACAATGGGCCGCCACTCGCCCCGATCTTCGGGCCGCAAGACAAAGCCTGCGAAATAATGCTGTTCATGCAGCGGATAGCCCAAGCGGTCTGCGACAAGCGATAAAGCGCGAGCACGCGCACCCGTTTGCCGCGCCACGGCCCAATCATAGTCTTCCAACTGCAACACATCAAAAGCAGGTCGCGCCCATCCGACAGGGATATTGGCCCGCAAAACATCCGGTGCATTGGGGTCCGCAATGGTCGGCAGATAGATCAATATGCTGAGTTCCACATCGGCCGCACCCAGATGACTACGTACCGCTTCGCCTAGATCAGCTGTTGATTGCGCCAATAGTTCACCCGCACGATCCAAAAGTGCCTTTTGCGCGGCGTCCATAGGTTGGAATATCGTATCAATAGAGACCAGCAAATCGCCAAAAGCTGACCGCGCAGCATCGTCATACAAACAGATACGGCCATCAAAGGTCACCCACCACCATGGCTCGCCAATTTGAAAACGGACCGGCAGGCCATTATCATGCAGCAGTTGCGCAAATTCGCACCCTACAGCCTGCAGATACTCCATCGCTCCGCTATGCACTGGGCTGAGCAAGGCGGATGGTGGCACCCAGCCTGTAAGCGCGGGGTCGCCATTTTCTGCCCGCTGCTTCCAATCATCAAAACAATGGGCATCGAAAAGCTCATATGACAGAGAGAATATCAGGCTATGGCCAGCCGCTTTTGCTCTTTGGGCAAAATCCTTGTGCCATTGTCGGCAAGGCTGGTTCAAAGCATTGTCACCCACGGCAACAAACAGCCCGTTACCTGAGGGCGCAAGCTCAAAATAATGGCTCATACCAACATAATGATTGATGGTTTCGCCATAACCCAAATGGCCAATCGCGCGCAAAAGACGTTCGGGCGTTTGATTGAAGCTATCATCATAGGCCGTAGCCATGCACAGGCCCGTATCCGGCAGCATGGCATCGCCAATATCCAGCATTGCGCGTTCACCCGCACAGACAATATCGCTAATCTCGACCCATGCTTCTACGCCAGATACAAAGGAGGTGCCGCTGCCGGTAAATTGCGGCGGCACCAGAGAGATAAACATGCGATCTATGTCATGTGCATAGACACGGTCAGCCTCTGCAGGCAACAGAAAGCCGCCATCCAGCTGTTCAAAGTTAAGCGTGATCCGTGCATCTTCGGGGCTGCCCTGGGCATAATTCCACAACCGCACAAACCAACTGCGCGGCGCGCCATTTGCATCACGACCTTCTATAGTCAGTGTAGGGCCATTAACCGCATTGAGCGGCATTATACCGTGCGAACGCCAATGAAAGCTGAGGCTGCTATGGCTATAATCACGGTCTGTGTCATAAGCCAGCAGCGGGTGATCAAGTATATCCTCACTCTCCCAAATCAGACCGGCAAGCGCGGCATCATCATAAAATACAGCATCAATACGTAAGGCATCTGTCGCCGTTGTGATGACCGAGGCCATCATTGGTCGCGGGAAATTGACGGTCCAGAAACGCGGATCAAAGCGCTGGATAATGTCACTATCCTGCCCATTACGGCGCTCTGCCAACCAAAAAGGCATATGCGTCTCCTCTTATTTTCGGGGTTTCTGGCAATTTAGCAGATCCATCAGACCAGCAGGCAGCCAGTCTGCAAAGACCTAGCTGCGGTTGCGCCTTAAGGCTGAGCTGACACTGCGGGCAATTTGTCGTGACGATCGTTGCAGAGCCTCGCTATCGCGCAAGCCGCCATTGCTATTAACGGTGATCGATAGCTGCATTGCGCCGCGTGAAGCTGGCTCGAGCGGTACGATATTGCCGCTGCTGGTTGGGACAAAAACCTCCGGCCCATTCTCTCCTACGGCAAAGGCTCTGCCAGGGGAGACTGGCCCGCCTGTTGCTCGGCCGGGCAATCCCAAAAGAGAACCGATAAGTCCTGCATCAAATTGGCCGCCGCTTTGGCCGGATTGACCAGACGTGAACCCAATGCTCTGCAAACCCGCTGCGATGGCAGCATCTGCAATATCATCCAATGCGTTCAAGGCCGTGGCGCGCAAATCATCAAAATCCAGCGAGCCGCGCCTTACAGCACTTAACAATCCCTGCTCTAATGCCCGTCCAGCACGGCCAAAACCATCGCCCAGCGCATTATCCAAAGCACCACGCATCGCATCAACATCACGCGAAAAACTTTGCGTATCCGCGCGCACTGCGACCACCAACTCTTCGACTACATCATCCATCAGGAAATTCCTTTAGCAAGCTATTAATGGTGTCTTCGGCGATATTGCTGTCCGGTTTTCTGGGGGTCAAACCAAGCATTGCGCAGAGCTCAACAGGCGTGGCCTGCCAGAAATCATCAGGCCGCCAACCCAGATTGCGGCCAGCCAAGCCCGCCAGTGCCAAAGCATTGTCTGAAAAGCATTGGCGGTTGGCCGCATCTTGTTTCGCGCCGCCAGTCATGGCTTATGATCCCGCCAAAATCTGTTGCAAGATCAAGCGCAGTGTCGGCGTAATATTGGCCAGACCTTGTGAGGCTATTGCCTGACCGACATTGGATTGCGTCAGACCGTCAGGGCGATGTGCCACACAATGCCAGAACAAAGTCGCCATCTCATCCAGCGTCAACTGGCCCGATGATGCGCGCTCTACCAATGCAAATAACGGCCCCAATTCCTGCTCTGCGGCAACCAAAGCGGCAAAGCTGGGGCGCAGCAAATAATTCTGACCCTCAATGCTGAGCTGGGCCTCGCCTCTCAGTCGGTTCGCCTGGGTTTCTACAGCGCTCATAAAGCCGCAACCGCACCGGAACTTTCAAGGCTTAGCGTATAATTGCGCTCTCCATTAAAATCGCCCGAATAGTCGAGACGCGACACCAGAAAACGACCTTGCATGCGCTCACCGCCTTCAAAACTTAATTCGTAGCTATCAATTGTCCCAGCAAGCGCATGGCCGCGTATCCGCGTTTCTGCCTCGCTGCCCAGAAAAACACCAGCACCGGAAACGGAGATAGAGCGCACCCCCGCACCTGATAAAAGCTCACGCCAGCCGCCAGAGTCCTTATTGGTAATAACAACAGCATCGCCATTTATGCTCATCTGCGTGGTGCGTAATCCAGCCACGGTGGAAAATGCCACAGGATCTTCGTCATTGCCAATTTTCAACAAAAAGGCGCTGCCTTTTTCTGCCGCCATAATCTTATCCTTTCATAATTTTATGATGTCAATTGCGCGACCATGCGGATGCGGTAACGGCCCATTGTGCGCCACCTGGCATCTGACCCGCGCAAAATCCGGCGCACCAATGGCTGCAAATTAACGATGCACCAACCAGGCATTTCACTGGGTACTTGATCAAGAACTTGGTCGATAACGCCCAAAGCCTCTCCAAGCTGTTCATCATCCCGTGCATCATCTTGCAGGCTCAGCACCAATTGCACCTCGCGTCCGGTAAAACCGCCGCCGCTCCAATCCCTTGCTTCAGCAATAGAGACTGACAATTGCCGGCCCGATGAAGGGCGAGCTGCCGGATCATCAACACGGTCCAAAACAGCGCCAAGCACTGTATGACCAGCCAAGAAAGTCTGAATATGGCGGCGCAGAGCAATCTCTGGGGCCAGGGTCATGGTTCTGTTCTCCATCGGCTTAATCCCGTCCAATCAAATGAAATCGCTCATCATCAAAATATCGCCGCGCCACATCACGGCCACGAACTGTCACCTGATTGTTGATCCTATCGCGGTCAACCACTACGCCCAGCGCCAACGCCGATAATTGTGTAGCGACACCCTCAAGGCGGCTTTGCACGGCCGCATCGGCAAGCTGTGCACTGCGCCGCTCTATGCTGCGGCCAAAGCCTGTGAGATTATTGATCGCCATATCATGCCACCCGCAAATGCCGCCAGGGCCGCCACAATGCCGTTACCGCAGCCGGAGGATGGGTCTGTGCATCGCGCGGCTGATTATAAAAATGGGCGGCCAGCATGATAATTCCCTGACGCAACGCATCCGGCAGATAGGTCCATTGCGATGCCAGTCCGACACTATATTGCGCCACCACATGCTCACCGCCATCCAATATCGGCAATGGGCCGAGCAGTGTGACACATGCTTTCTGTCGGTCATCAATATCAATGCGATAGCTGGCTACGGGCAGTGCGGTTTTCATGCCATTAGCAGTGGTTTTGCTGACAGAAGTGATAGCAATAACCGGCATATAAGCCAGTGACTGCGCAGCATGATGCATGACCAATTTGTGCGTCACTGCCCGCTGCAAAAGAGCTTTGCCCGTAAAAGCCTCACATAATGAGAATGCAGCACGCAAATATCCGCTAAGCACGGCGTCATCTTGCGATAAGGATAATCCCAGATGCGCTTTGAGCTCTGCCAATGCCGCCGATGATATAAGCGGAGGCGCTGTTTCCTGTGCGATGGACATTATCGTGCCTCCACTCTGATCGTGATGGTCCGCTCATCTGCAATGCCGGAATTGAGCGTGACACGGTTTGTCAGCGTATAGACATGCCCGGCAATACCGCCGGAGACGATCACAAACGCACGCGCCGGATCATGACCGCTATCGACGACTTCCAACCCGCCACTTTCATGCGGATCGATATGCCAACTGCTTGTAGAGAGTGACTCTTGGCCCAGATATTCTGCCGCCCAGTCCATGTGATAATCGAGCCGCGATTGCGGATCTTTGAGGTAATAACCCATATTTACAAATCCTGTAATTAGCCATGTCTTGGACGGCGTACCGGTTTGGCGGTGCGGTTCTGAGCCGATGGCTGATGCCCGCGCCGCTGCACGGACAATGGCAATGGCCATTTTGCCGACCCGGCAAGCGGTTGCACAGCCAGCGGCATCGCGGCTGTAACCGGCACATTATTATCAAGCGGAACGGGCATTAGCTGTCTGCCAGAAAGCTGATGCCCGACAGGCTGAACCAAGCAGGTGAACCTGATTGCAGCACGACATCGCCATTTGAACGGATAAAGATCCCGACAACATCGCTGGAGCCTGAATTGCGCACGGTGAAAAATTCGGTCGCTGATGGTCCCATATCATTTGGCAAGGTGAAGAGGATAATATTGTTACCGCCTGCGCCGCCACCAATATTACCAGACAGATATACCCGCTGGTCCGCGCCTTTATAATATTGCACTGGTGCTGCCCATGGCGCGAAATTGCCCCAGCCATTTTCAAATTGCGGCACGTGCAATATTGGCGCTGTGGGCTGGTCCACTATTGGCGGTTCTTGTGCTTCACTGAACCAGCGGGCAGAGGCCGTCAGGGCAATGGTTTTTTGTCCCGCTATAAAGTCACACGCTCCTGCTCCATCGCTGGAAATATCGGCAAGCCGTTCTACAGCAAAATTTTCGCCTTGTGGCACCAAATGCCCGATACCGACTTCCCATTGCGGCACCACACCCTCGCCAGTAATGACATAGGCAAATGTTTCATCTGGCGTCGCGGCTTCTGCAAAACTGCGAAAGCCCGGAACGGCGCCAGTCAGTTGTAACGGTCCAGTGCCGACGGACAGGCTGCTTTCCAAGATTCGATCAGCGAAGAATAATCTCTGCATGAAAGCTTCCTTTCAGATCATATAGGTGTCTGCGCCGCTGGTAGGGGACGAACCAGCGGCGCAGACAAAACCCCAAGGCCAAAAGGCATTGGAGCGAAACAGATAAGCAAATATGTGCGATGCTATTAGGCGGTGAACTGGAGCAATTTGATCGCTTCAGAGTTCACCACCTGCCCGCCAACACGCTTGGTCGCATAAAAGTGCACAAAGGGTTTGTTGGTAAACGGATCACGCAGAATATTGGTCGCGCTGCGCTCTGTAATCAAATAACCGGCGCGGAAATTACCAAAGGCGATTGATAGGCTGTCATCCGCAATATCGGGCATATCCTCTGCCTCAACCACAGGATAACCCAGCAAAGTGTCCGGACGACCTTCAGCAAGACCTGCCTGCCACAAAAACGCGCCATCGGCAGTTTTGAACTTGCGGATAATCGCCAGTGTCGATGAATTCATCACAAAACTAGCACCTTGCCGATAGCCAGGCTTAAGGCTGTGCACCAAATCGATCAGGCGATCTTCTGGATTGACAGCAGAAAAGCCGCCATCCGCGCCCGTACCGATTACTTGCAAGGTGCCAAAAGGCCTTGCATCATCACCATTAGCGCTGACCGGAGCAGTGAGAAAGCCAGCCGGTTGGTTATTGCCAGTGCCACCAACAAAAGCCGCGCCTTCCGCACGCGCAAATTCCTCGGCAATCTCTCCGGCCAGCCAGCTTTCAACATCAAATGCTGCATCATCCAGCATGGCCTGACTCGCCGCAGGATTGGCATAAAGCTCGCCAGTGGGCGGCGCGATTTCGGCAAATTCCGGTGTATCGGTTTCAGGTCGGCCAGCAGTTTCGCTCACCCAGCCCGACGGAGTACCGCCATGAGTAACCAGCTTGCGATAACCCGCACTTCCTGTTTGCACGACATTAGCAATGGCACGAATGGGGGAAATGTCAGTCAGAACACGCCCGATAACAGCGTCAATTTCCTGCGGTACAGCAAAGCCGCCCTCTGGGCCGCTATTTGCACTAAAGCTCTTAACCTCCCCGCTTTGCCCGCGCCGCAAATAGCCATCAACAAATTGCTGTGTTGCAGGGCTGCGCGAGATACTTTTTGTGCCTGTCACAGCTTCACCATTGCTGGTCGACAGTGCAGGCCGAGCTGCTGCACTGGCAATACGCGCCAGACCGTCTTTCAACTGCCGGGTTTCCCCTTGCAAGCTGGTGACATCGGCTTTGATGCCATCAACATTGCTCTCTACCGCGCTGATGCGAGCTTCATGCTCTTCGCTCTTCAAAATTGCATCGAAACTTGCTGCGAGCGGGTCCGTAGCAGCCGTGCCGCTAGCGGTGTTATTCTCAGTCATATTGTCCATGGGGTATTTCCTTTCACATTGGGGCTTTTAATATTGGGGATTGCGGGAACTCTGTTTGAGTATTTGCCGTCATCATGTGGATTTGGGCACCTGGCTGCATAGGGTGTGTGACCATGCTGACCTCCACCAGATCCAGAGCCAGTAATTCGCGGCGAGCAAGACTGGCTTGCAGCACCTCAGCGAAACTGCGCACGCGATAACCAAAGGACAGGCCGGTCACCGCCCTTTGGGCCAGCATCTGCCGGGCTTTGGCGGCAACATTATCGCCGCCTGCAAGCCTTGCGATAATGCGCAGGCCTCGCCGGTCCTCTGCGGCATAGACAATCTGCCCAATTTGTTGATCTTGCCGATGCTGCCACAATAAAGGCCAGTTTTTCTGCCGCCCTAATGCGTGACGAAATGCGCCGTGGCGGATAATGTCCCCACCGCGATCCACTCTGTCAAACAAAGCAGCATATCCAGCAATGCGTATGTCGCTGTTGCGGGATAGCTGGCTCATGCAATCCAGTCCCACAGGCCAAGCCGCACAGCGATACCGATCAATAACATTGCCAGCACGCCGCGCACAGCCCATTGGATGACCGCTTTCCATGCGCTGGCCTTTGCATCGCGCCACGCCCTTAGCAGCTCGCGCAGTTCGGCAAAATCATCCTGCGCCTTCTCATCGGACAGGCCCAAACGGTCCAGCACCCGTGCCGCGCCCAGATCACTGGCCTCTTCGACAATGGCGCGCAACGTTACCAGATCACCGCCTTCATTTTCTGCCTGCGCGACCAACCGCGCCAGCATATCTTCATTGTTCATGATGTCATGCTCCTTCATTGCCCAGAACTATGGGTTGCTGGCATCAGGCCGACGGCCTCCCGCTTCTCATCATCAGACAGAAAATCAGCAGCATTTATACGCGACCAGAGCCGCTCTCTGTCTTCAGAAAAGGCAGGGATTTGATCCATATCGACCCGCAATGGATCGACCCTATCAGCACCAAATGACGGCCATTGCGTCAAAGCGCTGTTCAGCCCGTCCAAAATGCTGCCCAATAAGGGCATGATAGTAAGCCGCCACAAAGCGCGATTGGCTTCACGGTAATTGGCATAGGCATTATCGCCTGGTAGACCTATGATCATAGGCGGTACGCCAAAGGCCAGTGCAATTTCCCGCGCCGCGGTGGCCTTTAAGGCCACAAAGTCCATATCCGCAGGGCTCAAACTCATGCCCTGCCATTTCAAACCGCCTTCTAACAGCAAAGGCCGACCGGCATTATCCGCACCCGAATAGCTGGCTTCCAGCTCGGCCTTAAGACGATCAAACTGGTCAGCGCTCAACACCGCACCCGGCTCACCTGGGTCATAAACCAAAGCGCCCGATGGTCGTGCGGCATTATCAAGCAGTGAGCGATTCCAGCGGCTAGCCGCATTATGGATAGCCACAGATTCCGCCGCTGCCCCCAAACACCCTAGTCCATAATGATCGTCATCGGGGTGGAAACTGCGCAGATGAACAATTTGCGGCTTCCCGTCGTCAGCCATTGCATCGATGCGATTTATTTTTTCGCCAATTTGGTACAAATAACATTTAGGCCAGCCATTTTCGTCCGTTTCGACAGTTATTCGGTCAGGACGCAAAGCATAAAGGCTTTCTATGTCTCCATCAGCGCCGCAAATAATCTGCACATAGCTATTGCCGTGCAGCACCAAATGCGATGCTATCAGACTGAGCAAAGGCGTGCCTTGCGCAGCTATGTTGATAATAGCTTTTGCCGCTTCGTCTCCGGCCAATGGGGCACTGCCTACACTGTCAGCAACAATGCGGACACAGCGCTGCGCGACGGGATTCTGCAAATAGGCCGCACGCAGCAAAGCCACATAGCTTTGCCCTGAAGCGCTGCCCCCTTGTACGCCATATCCCGAACCGGAAGCATAAAAAAACCGCCCTGAAGGCGGTGACAGCTGCGGCTTATGGGGCGACCCGCCTTTGAAAGCGAGCGCCAGATTTGACAGGATTCCCACAGATAATCTCCTCAAGTCATACGTATTTTCGGATCGCCTTTGCGCCCAAACAAAAGCTCTGTCAGTGCCCATACCAATGCATCTGCACGGTCTGGTGAGCGGCCAGGGCCGACATAATCACCCCCGGTCAGCAACCCGCACATTTCATCTTCTAACTGCGCAAACATGCCCAAATGCTGCACCCGGCCTGCTTCATAAAGCGCCGCCACAGGTTCAGCACGGGCGGTTTTGCCGCGACTGGCATGAACCAGTGTCACTGGCAGAGAAACACAGGCCGCTTCCAGCACAGAGCGCACCATAGCGCCGCCCTGATTAGCCTCTGCTATCACACGATCAGCACCCCAAATCTGCGCCGCTTGCGCGACCGCGCGGGCCCATTTCTCCGGAGAGGCTTTCTCCACACTGGCATCAGCCAGAACATGGCCCATAGCGTTTGCGTGCAATCCGACGACGATGATGCCACATGCATCACCGGTCGCGCTGGCCGGTGGATCAACCCCAATCACAATACGTCGATAATTTTGTAAAAAGGCGCTATCAATGCTTTGCAAGCGGCATTTTTCGATCAGACCGCGCGTCCATAATGCCCCTTCCGCATCTTCTATCAATTCGCCATATAGTTCCTGCCGACCGAGCTGGCTGCGGCCATATTGGCCGTGGATAGACGCCAAAAAGCTATCTGGCAGATTGGCCTGATTATCGGATGTACTGCCCCGCGTTACGGCAATGTCGTCGCGATCCAGCAAGGCCTTGAGCAAAGGCACGGCCCGCGGTGTTGTGGTGGCCAGCACCCGTTGATCATTGCCCAGACGCAGGCCCATCATCAAATTGCTCCAGCTTCTTTGCGCCAAACTGTTGCCACCATGACTTTGGTTTTTTAGTCCATTCTGTATATCCCATTTGGCTATTTCATCACACCAGCCATGGCTATGCTGCGGCCCGCGCAAGGCTTCTGGTTCGCCTGCGCTATAAGCGATAGCCTGAGCGCCTGATGACCATCGCAAACGCCGCAGGCTAGGCTCCCACAAAATCTGTTCCTGGCTTTTTGCAGTTGCCAACAGGCCGCTTTCACCTTCCACCATCACCGATCGCACCTCCCCCAAAGATGCACCGATCAAGGCAATGCGCGCATCGGGCGTGTTACGTGCAATATCATGCACCCATTCGGCTCCCGCGCGCGTCTTACCAAAGCCGCGCCCCGCCATAATCAGCCAGACCAGCCAATCACCATCTGGCGCAAGCTGTTCAGGCCGCGCCCAATTGTGCCAATTGTCCAAAAAAGCGCGCGCTGCGGCTACGCTCAAATTATCTAATGGCTGCTCGTCCCCATCATCCTCAAGCTGCTGCGCCAGCAACTCGGCAATGGACACTCCAGCCATAAGCGCTCCTCATTTTAGCAATATTCTATATTCATGATAATGTCAGGGCTGACCTTCCGCTCGTGGATTATCCGGGGACTGTGTATCTTGCGCAGTCACTTTCCGGCGATATGCCAAAAGCCGCGCCCGCAGCACATCGACGGCATTATCCTGAGCGCCAGTCCCTGACTGCCGCGCGGCATGCTCACTGCGGTGCTGGCCCAAAAGACGCAGCGCCACGCCATTATCAAATTCGCGGGTCGTATCGATCCGCTTGCCACCGTAAAATATAGGCTTTTCCATACCGAAACGTGCCCGATAGAGCAGTTCCATCTCTAGCTCATCATAGCTTGCCGCAAGAGCTTGCTGCCATCGCAGCGCTTTTTCAGGGTCATTTGTGCGCGCAATCAAGGCCTGTTCAGCGGATATACCGCTTTCTTGCAGAGCCGCGCTGGCATCCGCCGTTTTCGCTAAGTGGATAAAGAAACAGTCCCAAGTGGCTTCATCTATATCATAGATATCCATACACGCGGCAGTGCCCGCATTTTCCGGTACCGTTTCAGAGGAACGGACCTTGCTCTTCAGACAGGCATCCAACGCATAAACCTGCCCCTTTCTCTCTACAGGAGACGCAATCGCATTATTTGCATCAACAGCAGTCGCTTCGGTCTTGGAAACCGCAAGCGTGCGGAATGGCGGCTTATCACTCATGGTCCAGCCTTCCTTATCAATATGATGATGTTCGAAAATGTTCACGCTTTAGCGAGTGGCCGGCCGATAGATGTAAAGCCGCATGAGCGAATCGCTTTATCGTGATGTTGACTCTTTCTAACCTTAGAGCGTTACAAAGTCAACACATAAAAACCTATTTGGTTATTTTCCTTGTAAGGCAGCCAAGCCTTCATGCTCTGATAATTGCTGCGTCACATAATCTGCGGCAATCTCCGCTTGTTTGCGGCCCAAATGCCAGTCGAGAATCTGCATACCCTCAACAATAGGCGGCTGAAGGACGATATCACCGTCGCGCAACATTGCTTTGGAAGCGATACGGCTAGCGACCACCATCGAGCGTGACATGATATCGACAATAGACGGAAAGTCGTCAGGCGCTGGTCTGCGCAGAACAACATCGCGCAGCAATCCAAGGCGTGAACGCAAACTGTCATATTGCGCATCAACACGCCATGTTTCCTGCGTATCGCCCAGTGTCACCACAATATTCGGGCCGGTTTTCATTTTGCGCATCATATTCACCGGAATATTGTCCAACACGCCGCCGTCGATCAGAATATTGCCGTCACTGTCAATAAAGGGTGGCAAAATGGTTGGAAGCGATCCAGATGCGCGCACCGCCTCCCATAAAGGGCCGTGACGGTGAACATGAAGATCATTGGTAGAAAGATTGGTCGAGATGCCAAAAAAGTTTATCGGCTGATCAGCTATATCTTTTGTTGAATAGCGTGTTTGCAACTCTGCATCAAAAACCGACGGGTCGAGCAATGAGTGCACGGGCACAGTGAACCGGCGCATGGCTTTGGCTGCGATAAACATCGCCTCCATTTGATCGAGCGTTTGGGCGACACTATCCCCTTGCGCGATGGCCCCGCCCATGGCCGCACCTGCGCTGGTGCCACCGATAAAATCGATCGGTATATTGGCCTTTTGCAACCCCCGCACTATGCCCAGATGCGCACAACCCAAAGCGCCACCGCCAGCCAGTACCAGGCCAACCGCATTGCCGGTTAAAAAACGCGCTAGCTTCGCAAAGTCGCCATCATTGTCGAGCGCAATATGATGATGCAAATGCGGCTGACGACCTTCCAACCAGTCACATGTGCCGCTTATAGGCGTATCGCCAGAACTACGCAGCAATGCCAAAGTACGGTTTGGGCTATCAATTGCTTGTAACGCAGCCTGTTCTTTGGGTGAAACCGGCTTGGCCGCGACCATAGCATCGCCCACCATCAATAATGCATCGGCATTGCGGGTTATCATGGATGAGCGCGCATCGTCACCATTTGCATCGAGCAGCAACCAAGTGCCTTTTTCCTCATGCTGCGCCAGCCATTGCTGATAGCTGTGGTCATCGCCATCAGGGGCATCTCCTGCCGATACACAGGCCACAACATGCTGCGCGCCGAGAATCCCTTGCATAGCATGGGCCAAACGGCGGTGGAAATCTTCCGGCAAAGGCGAGTCCCCGGCCGCAAGACAAGCGATAACACGGGGCGTAGACGCTTCCAGTGAGGCAGTCCGGGCCGTGACCTTTGCCAGTCTGCGCGAGACGGCTTTCAGCAAGGCCGCACTGATTTCGGGGTGCGCATTCACCAGTGCCTCATAATCTGAACGATCAAGAGCGATAACCTGGCTGTCACGTATGGCTTGCAGACTGGCGGTGCGAGTCCCGCCGCCAAAAAACGCCAATTCGCCAACCGGTTCACCAGCATCTATGCGAGCAACGGTTTTGCTAACCCCTGAGCCGTCTTGAATAATAACACGAAACCGGCCCGTAACGACAAAAAAGAGTGTGTCCGCTTCTTCACCCTGACGAACAAGAAACGTGCCGCCTGAAATTTTCCGCCGCTCAGCAGCCTTATCGATCGCCAACAATGCCCCTTCGGACAATTCCGAAAACAGCGCATTTTTCGCCCAGCTGATCGTACGCTCTTTGCTCTCAGCCATCTTGGCCATCGCTACACCCGCTCCCTACCAAAGTCAGAAGCGAGCATAGCGACCCTGCAAAGAAATGCCATGCCCTAAATCACAGGCGCAAATAGCAGAATAATGGTCTGGCGTCAGTGAGTGGGGCTATTATCCATTTACTGCAATAATGCCCTCAGTCGGCGCGACCTTGCCTGCAAATAGGCGTGCATAAGCGGCTGCAATATTTTCGCTGCCCTGCACGTGCGTTACATTCACCAAAGCCTTTGCGAAGACGGAAAAGTCATTCCATCTTTTGGCTTTCGCAGCCTCAAAGCCTGCGGGACCAAGTTCGCGCAGCAATGTCTCTGCCGATGTTGGCGCAAAAAACAATATGGGCTGTGGCCCTGCCAGATTTTTTGCGCCGCCGCGTCCATCAACATGGGTCGCGCCGACCAGCATGGAATAAGCGAGATTATCATCAAAATGCGCATGGATACGCCGCAAAACATCACCATTACCGGCAAAGTCGACTGATACGGTTTTTGTCTCTTTGTTCAGGCTTTCAACGTCCTCATAGGATACAACTTCGTCATATAATCCGCATTGGGCGACAAAGTCTCGATTCCCGGATGATGTCAGGCCAATACGCTGAACATTAGGGCTTGCCTCTTTCATAACATGCGCAAGTGCGAGCGCAGTTTTTGACGATGCACTGGTCAGGATTGCCGAAGATGCACCATAAAAATCCTCACGGCGAAATGTATCTTCTATCAAAAAACTGGTCAGGAAAAGCGGTTCAAACAAAGCGCGTATTTCTTCTTCGCCTTTATCGCCGGCATCACTGCCAAGTCGGCGGTAATTATTGTAGACGCTTGCCAGCCCTGCACGGTGCGATGCGCCGTCAAAAAAGGCCTCTTTACTGACTTTGGCAGGCTGCAAAACTACCGTGTCTGCCATTGGCCAATAACCATAGAGCCGTTCACCCTCAGCAATGTCGGGGTGGCGCGATGCATGTACGGTGGCAAAACCCCAGACCGGCACAACGCCATTTTGCGCAGATGAAGCAGGGAAAAAATCAAAATAGTTCATCGCCTCACCCATCACCGCATAGGTGATATTATTGGCGGTCAACGCATAATGCTCAATCGTACAGGCAATAGTACCCTCGGCCAAAGCATTATCGGCCAGCTGCGCAATCTCATATTGCGCTAATGCTCCGCGTGTCACTTCTATCTGATGGCCCATCATTGTTCCTTCCCATATTGCCACATATTTGCGGCCTATTTCATTCTTGCGCCTCACTCATGGCATTAACCCCTTAGCGGCTCAAGCCAATAGCGCCCTCGCTATAACCTATTGCCAATCTGGCAAGGGCTGCTACCTCTATGCCCAATATTTAAACAGGCCGATTGCCCAATATATATTTGCGGCACTGGCGGGGAGCAAAATATGAGTGAGGTCGCAGCTGCGATACCAGATGTCGTTGAACCAAATTTCTTTGAGCGTATTACCGAACCAGTCATCAATGTTTCAGACTTTATCTGGGCCGGCGACTGGAATGGCGTGAGTGTTCTGCCCTTCCCACCCATGGTCATTATATTATTGGGTGCTGGCCTCTATTTCATGATTGGCCTGCGCGCTTACCCTATCACCAAATTGGGCTTTGCATTCAAATCCGTCTTTGGCCGCGGTGAGAAAGCTAAAGGCGCTGGCGAGATTTCCCCCTTTGCGGCGCTATCGACGGCATTGTCTGGTCAGGTTGGAACCGGCAATTTGGCTGGTGTGGCCACCGCCATTACCATTGGCGGCCCCGGCGCAATCTTCTGGATGTGGATTACCGCATTATTTGGCATGGCCCTCGCTTTTGCTGAGGGCGCTCTGGCCATTCGGTTTCGTGAAAAAACATCCGAAGGCACATATCGCGGCGGCCCCATGACCTATATCACCCTAGGCCTTGGCAAAAATTGGACATGGTTGGCTGTACTATTTTGTATCGGCGCGCTGATCTCTGCGCTGATTACCGGCAATGGTATTCAGGCCAACAGCTTAGGCGATAGCGCGGTTGAGTTGTTTGGCGTTCCAGAATGGATTGGTGGCTTGGTTGCGGCGATTGCTGTATTTATTGTGATTGTTGGCGGCATTAAGTCCATTGGCCGTGTAGCAGAGACCGTTGTGCCATGGATGGCCGGTGCTTATTTGATTATGGCACTGATCGCACTGATCATTAACGCGCCTTATCTGCCCGAAACATTCGGCCGCATCTTCTCTGGTGCATTTGGTTATGATGCAGCAGGCGGCGGTATCGCTGGCGGCCTCATCATGATCGCTATTCGCGCCGGTGTTGCGCGCGGCCTCTTCTCCAATGAAGCTGGCCAAGGCTCAACGCCTATTGCACATGCTGTAGCCCAAACCAATGATCCGGCGGCACAAGGGCGCTTTGCGATGATGGGCTGCTTTATCGATACCGTTGTTATCTGCACCATGACCGCATTGGTGATCTTAACTGTATCGGGCGATTTTACGGCAACTGTCGATGGCGCACAGCAGAGCGTTCAGCACGCATGGCAGTCCGATTTGGATGGCTTTGCCATGACCTCTGGCGCCTTTGGTGCAGCATTCCCCATTGCGGTGCTTGATATTCCCATTGGAACATTGGTCGCGTCGGTTGCACTTATTCTCTTCGTCTTCACGACATTGCTGACTTGGAGCTATTATGGCGAACGGGCGATCACCTATCTTTACGATCTGATCCCCGGCTCTAGTGAATCAGGTGAGAAAATACTGCACTTTTTGTGGCGCGTATTATGGTGTGTTGCCATCTTTATCGGCTCTTTCGTTCCACTGGATCTGATCTGGCGCTTGGGTGATATTTCCAATGCCTTGATGACTCTGCCCAACATTGTCGCCTTGCTGGCACTGTCTGGCGTTGTCTTTGCGCTGGCACGGGGTGAGCGGACAGCCGGCACCGACCATGGGCGCGAAACACCGCAGGAATTGTTTGACGAACCCTCTGGCACCCCAGGCGGGCATTAGAATTTGTCTGATTAAACCCGGGGCAACAACGTGCGTATTATAATCAATAGGCGCGCCATGTTATTGCCGCGCGGTTTTGTGCCTAAGATGATGCTGTGCAAACATACCCTGAAATATAAAAGCAATCGCGGTTAAATATGCTGAAAAAACTCTATCAATGGACGCTGGATAAAGCAGCGCATGACAAAGCGCCGCATTGGCTTGCGGCTATCAGCTTTATTGAATCCAGCTTTTTCCCGATCCCGCCCGATGTCATGCTGGCACCCATGTGTCTGGCGCGGCCGGATCGGGCTTTTCGCTATGCCCTTATCTGCACCATCGCCTCTGTACTGGGGGCGTTGCTGGGCTATGCGATAGGCTTTTTTCTGTTTGAACAATTGGGCCGATTCATTCTCGATCTATATGGGCTGAGTGAGAAATTTGACGCATTTTCTGCCGAATTTAATGCGCAAGGCTGGATCATTGTCTTATTGGCCGGTTTCACACCATTGCCATTCAAAGTCATCACCATTGCCGCCGGTGCGACTGCTATGCCGCTTTATGTACTTATTGGGGCAGCGATTATCGCGCGCTCAGCGCGCTTCTTTGTTGTCGCCGCGCTGTTGTGGAAATTCGGGCCGCCAATGAAGGCTTGGATAGATAAGAATTTTGCGCTGGCGACCACGACTGTCGGTATATTATTTATAGGTGGTTTTGTCGCTCTGCGCTTTTTGCTTTAGGCGCCGCCTCAACGCGGCCTAATCGGTCGCAAAAATCTGCGCGTCATCGGCAAAGCATTTAAACTCCAGCCCATTGCCGCTGGGGTCCGTCAAAAAGAATGTGCCTTGCTCACCCGCTTGCCCTTCAAAGCGAATGCGCGGTGCGATCAGAAAATTTATGCCCAAGGTTTGCAAATGTTCAGCCAGCGCCTCCCAATCCGAGCGCTGCAAGATCACCCCGAAGTGAAAGATAGGCACTGCATCGCCATCAACCTGATTGGTATCGGCACGTTTTCGCGCATCACGTAAGGGGTCGAGATGCGCAACTATCTGATGACCATAAAGATCAAGGTCGATCCAGCTTGATGATGACCGCCCTTCGCTGCACCCCAGAATATTCACATAAAATGCCCTTGCAGCATCAATATCGTGCACGGGGAAAGCAAGATGGAAAGGACGCAAGCCGCTCATGGCTTAGCCAATTCAAAACAATAATCATAATCCAGATTGGGGCTTTTGCCTTCTGCTTCCAACGCTAAAACTTCTGCAGCAAAGGCAGCTTTGGTAGCGCTTAGTGCAATGTCGATTTCATTGCCTGACTTGCCTTCGGCGCGCAATTCATCACGCGCACGGCTGTCCAGCACGCTGGCCAATGTTTTGAGGTCACGGGCCGTTGGCGACAGGCCTTCACGCGCAAATACTTCATCATACGCCAGTTCCATGATTGCTGCACATTCGGGCAGGCTGGGTTCCGGAGGGGGCGGTATAACGGCATCAAGCCGCGACAGGCAGGGCTCCATAATGGCATCTACAGTGCCATTGGGGTCGTTGGTCTCTAGCGCATCTTCTTGCAAGGCACGCGCTTCGCTTTCCAGAACCAACTGGACCTGTTGCGGTGTGGCATCAAGATCCTTGATTAACCTTTGCCCCAAATCGGCAAAGAATGTCCGCCCACGCTCACCCAATAATGGATATGCCAACGCCGATGCCTCGCCTCGCTCTTGCCCGCCTGCGACAATAGCAAAAGCCACAGCGCATTTGACATCGGCCTTTTGCTCGAGCGACAATTGCAAAGATGGTGCGAATTCTGGCGGCGCCTCTTGCTCAAAAGACTTGGCCTCTGGCTCCTGCGTACCATCTTGGATGAAAGGCTGTATTGGCATGACGTTAAGCGCGAGAGCTAATGCCGCTATAGAAGAAGATATTATCATATATGCGGGTCATAGCCGCACCTGCTGACGCTGTCATGAACAAACAACTCACAGCTTGCACCCATGGCATCTTCACGGCATGGATGTGCCCATGAATGTGATTATGAATTTGCCAAAGCGTTTGCCCGGGCTGGCAGCAATATTGCTCGGGCTAGGGTCATCTTTGGGCTTTGCGCCTTTTGGCCAGATATGGGTGATGCTACTGGCAGTTACGGCATTATTTGCACTGATTTCCCAAGCACAAACGATAAAAGAATGGCTGAAAATCGGCTATGGCTTTGGATGGGGTCATTTCTTTGTCAGCTGCATCTGGATCCCACAGACTTTTTCTTATCAGCCGGTAATGCCGCATTGGTATGGCTGGCCAGCACTGGCTTTGCTCAGTGCCTATCTGGCCATTTACCCCATGATCGCTATCGCAGGCGCGCGCTGGTTGGTGAGCAAGATCAAGACACCACAGCGCGCCATCAGTCTTGTTATAGCATTGACGGGAACATGGATGATAGGCGAGCTGTTACGCGCTACTTTATTTACGGGCTTTGCGTGGAACCCGCTGGGCGTTGCGATGGTCGACTTTGCAGCACATAGCGCATTCATTGGCAGCTATGGCTTAAGCGGGGTTATCGTGCTGACATCAGGGGCAGTCTGGCTATTGACTCAAAAATATTTCCGGTTTGGCGGGGCCGTATTCACTGGCACTTTTCTCTTTTGGACCAGCAGCTATGGTGGTTTTTATACCATGGTAGATATTCCTGATACGCAGCCAGAGGTTGCTATCATCCAGCCCAATATAGGCCAGGATGTGGACTGGCAGGATCCGCAAATACTGGCCTATAATCGTGAAACATTGCTCCGGCTTTCGCGCGACAAAAAACCACGAGCCGCAAATAGCAAACGCATCATATTCTGGAGCGAAAGCGCCATCAATGATGTGCTCGAAGATGGCTACCCCCGCTATTTCAGCGCAGATGATGAAGCGCTACTCAACCGTATAGAAATAGCCAATTTGCTCGGCTCTGATGATGTGATGGTAACGGGCGGAATCAAATATGAATTTGATGATAGGCCGCGCCTGTCTGCCGCGCGAAACAGTGTCTTTGCCTTAAATTCCAGCGCTGAGCTAATCGGCGATTATGACAAATTTCATCTGGTGCCTTATGGCGAATATCTGCCCTTTAAGCCATTGCTGGAAGCGATCGGCCTCTCCCAATTAACGCAAGGGACCGTGCCATTTATTCCTGGTAATGGCCCTGACAATATCGACCTAGGGCCGCTTGGTAAGGCCGGCATATTGGTGTGTTATGAGATCATCTTTTCCGGGCAAACTGTGAACAGTGAAGAAAGGCCGGACTTTCTGTTCAACCCCAGCAATGACGCATGGTTTGGCTATTATGGCCCGCCGCAACAATTGGTGCAGGCGCGGTTGAGAGCGGTTGAAGAGGGCCTGCCGATCATCCGCACTACGCCAACAGGGATATCAGCAATTATCGATGGACAAGGGCATGTGCATGGTAGCATAGCATGGGGTCAGCAAGGGCGTTTGGACGGTGCTTTGCCGCCACCATTGCCACCCACACTATTCAGCCGCCATGGGAATATCATTCCTTTGATACTTGCGCTAATTTGCATCATGATCACGGTTGCCATGCACCGCCGGCAGCGTTAAAGGATCATATAACAAAATCTTTATATCTTATTTTGCTTTAATCGAACAGGCAGGGTTTCATGCGCAACAGCTTTCTCTTCACATCAGAATCAGTTTCTGAGGGCCATCCCGATAAAGTGTCCGACCAGATTTCGGATGCCATTGTCGATCTTTTCCTCTCCAAAGACCCTGAAGCACGTGTCGCATGTGAAACCATGACAACCACCGACCGCGTTATTCTGGCTGGCGAAGTGCGCGGAAACGGCATGATCGGGACCGATGGCGAATGGGCAGATGGCGCATTGGAAGAGATTGAAAAAACCGCACGGCAAGTGGTCAAGGATATTGGCTATGAGCAGGACGGATTTCACTGGGACACGCTGACATTTGAAAATCACCTTCACCCACAATCAGCACATATTGCGCAGGGCGTAGATGCTGGTGAGGACAAGGAAGAAGGCGCGGGCGATCAAGGCATTATGTTTGGCTATGCCAGTGATGAAACGCCCGATCTGATGCCAGCGACTTTGCAATATTCACACCAGATATTGAAGCGCATGGCCGCTGATCGCCATAGCGGAAAAGCCCCCTTTCTGGAGCCAGATAGCAAAAGTCAGGTGACATTGCGCTATGTTGACGGCGTACCGGTTGAGGCAACGGCATTGGTCGTTTCCACCCAGCACGCACCAGGCTATTATAAAGACAGTGATAACCCAGCCCTATATGAAGAATTGCGCGCTTATGTGATGGGTGTCTTTCAGGATGTGCTGCCTGAAGGGTTTATCACCGATAATACAAAAATTCACGTCAACCCGACTGGCCGTTTTGAAATTGGCGGTCCTGATGGTGATGCGGGTCTTACCGGCCGCAAAATCATCGTCGATACCTATGGCGGTGCCAGCCCGCATGGCGGCGGTGCGTTCAGCGGCAAAGACCCTACCAAAGTCGATCGTTCAGCGGCTTATATCACCCGCTATCTGGCAAAAAATATCGTAGCGGCAGGTCTGGCGAAGCGCTGCGCCATTCAGCTAAGCTATGCCATTGGCGTGGCCGAACCATTGTCTATCCATGTTGACCTGCATGGCACTGGCGCGGACGGTGTTGATGAAGCCAAGTTGGAAGCTGTTTTGCCGAAGCTGGTCAAATTGACCCCGCATGGCATTCGCACACATTTGGGCCTTAACAAACCCATTTACCGACCCAGTGCTGCCTATGGCCATTTTGGCCGCAAAGCCGATGGCGATTATTTCGGTTGGGAAAAAACCGATCTGGTCGATGCACTAAAAGCCGCGATCTAAAAGGTCAATTGCTGCCAGAGCTTGCAAGCACTGGCTTCACCTAATAAGCGGCTATGCCATGAGCAAAAGCACAGACAATAGCCAAATCTTTGGCTGCACAGCCGATACGGAGCGCCGTGACCCCACCACTATAAGACGGCTTTACGGCCGGACTATGGGGCATAAATTGCGTGAGAACCAGCAACGTCTGGTTGATGAGCTATTGCCTGTCATCAATGTGCCGGAAGAAGGCCCTGTCACGTCGCGCGCATTATTTGGTGATAATCGGCCTTTGCATTTTGAGATCGGCTTTGGCGCGGGGGAGCATATGGCCTACCGCGCCGATCTGCTGCCTGATCATGGATTTATTGGCGCGGAACCCTTTGTAAATGGCGTTGTCGGCGCATTACAGCATATCAAAAACGGGCAATTGGCGAATGTTCGCCTACACATGGGCAATGCGCTGGATGTGTTGGAGCGGATACCCGATGGCGCGCTCACCATGGCCTATTTGCTGCACCCTGATCCATGGCCAAAACAGCGCCATGCCAAAAGACGGATGATGAACCATGGCCCGCTTGACCTGATCTCGGCAAAGCTGAAGCGCGGTGGTGAATTTCGCTTTGGCACTGATCACGATATCTATCTGCGCCATGCCCTTATGGTCATGCGCCAGCGCAGCGACTTTTTGTGGCTCTGCAATGGCGCGAAGGACTTTCAAAACCGACCCGGCGGCTGGCCTGAAACACGATATGAATCCAAAGCACGCACAAAAGGGCATGAAGTCTGGTATTTCCGCTATCGTAAGCTCTGAAACAGGCTCGCTACGGCATGCCTATATGCTTGCAACTAAGCTGCAAACTCCCCTATCAATAAGGGTATGAGCACCAACTATAATGATGTTGCCGCGCGCATAGCGCCCTTGCAAACCGACGAACAGGCGCGGCTAGCGGTACTGCACAGCTATGCCATAATGGACAGCGGTGCCGAGCAGGTATTTGATGACTTAATCGCCCTTGCCAGAACCATTTTGGATGTGCCCATGGCCTATATCGCGATGATTGATAGCGACAGGCAATGGTTCAAGGCGTCACATGGATTAAACATTCCCGGAACGCCGCGCGATATCAGTTTCTGCCACCATACCATCCAGAAAGAGGAGGTTCTTGCAGTGATCGACACGCATAAAGACCCCCGATTCTGGAATAACCCGCTGGTCACCGGCCCGCCGCATATCCGCTTTTACGCAGGGGCGCCGATCATCAGCCCTGAAGGTTACGCAGTTGGCACATTATGCCTGAGCGACACCAAGCCACATGATGATTTCCAACATGGGGCGGCGCTTATGGCGCTGGCACGGCAGGCAGCAGCATTGTTGGAATTGCGTAAGTCACTTGGTGTTCAACAAGAAGCCATTCGTCTGGCCGCTGACCAACGGGACAGGCTGTGGGATAACTCGCTCGACATGATGTTGATCGCACGACCTGATGGAAGTTTGGTTGCCGGCAACCCTGCATGGGAGAAAATGTTCGGCGATGTGCCTTCAGATGGGAGCGCCAGTCTGATAAATTTTCTGGGCCCGGATGAAGCGCGCAGCCCAACGCCGATGATAAACGGTCAAAAAGACGTGCAGGTCGAGAGACAGATGCGCGCTAGTGATGGCAGCATCATGTATACCAGTTGGACGTTGGCCCGTGAGGATGACATGATTTTCGGCATCGCGCGGGATATTACCAGAGCACGCGAGGCCGAAACCCAGCTTGTTCATGCCCAGCGCATGGAGTCTGTTGGGCAACTTACCGGCGGCATTGCGCATGATTTCAACAATTTGCTGACCATCATATTGGGCAATTTGGAAATGGCTGAGCGTAAGCTGAAAACCGGTCAGACGGACAAAGCGAAGATGGCCATTGCCAATGCGCAGGATGGTGCAGAACGTGCCGCCAGCCTGACCCAAAGATTGCTGGCCTTTGCCCGCCGTCAGCCACTTAGCCCGACACGCATATCGCTCAGCCAGCTCATAGAAAATCTAATCCCCTTGGCCAAGCAAGCTCTAGGCGAAAGGTGCCGGCTGAGCGTGCGATGTGAGGATGATTTGCCATCATTGCACATCGATAGTTCGCAATTGGAAAACGGCATATTGAACCTTGTGGTCAACGCCCGTGACGCCATGGGCGAACAAGGCGATGTTGCGCTGGTCGCTACCCATAAAATTCTCGATACAAAAAGTGCAAAAGCTGAAGGCCCTGATGCAAGGCCCGGACATTATGTGCGTCTTTGCGTGTCAGATAATGGCAGCGGCATCCCACCCGAAATCGCCGAGAAGATTTTTGAGCCATTTTTCACCACCAAAGAGGCTGGACGAGGCACAGGTTTAGGGCTGAGCCAGGTCCATGGTTTCGTGCGCCAATCTGGCGGATTCATGACTATGAAAACCGCCTTGGGTGAAGGGACAACCCTGTCATTATGGTTGCCGGTTGAGAAAGATGGCGACCATAATATTGCTGATCACAGTGAGGAGAATGACAGCAACAGCAATATTGCTCTATGTGCTCCGTCGCCGGACATTACCATCATGCTGGTAGAGGATGAAGAAGGCGTGCGTACGCATGTTGAAACCTTGATCAGTGAACAGGGCTATAATGTCATAGCATATCCCAGCGCTGCCGATGCTGCCAAGGCTTTGGAAGCGGAACCGCAAGCACCGGACCTTGTTTTGAGCGACGTCATGATGCCGGATATGGACGGTTATGACTTGGCCAATTGGATGAAACAGCACTTCCCTGACGTACCCGTTATTTTGATGACCGGTTACACTGGTGGCGAAGTACCGGCAACCAGCCCGCATAGTGCGCTGATTACCAAGCCCTTTTCATCTGACGATCTGCTCGCCCTGATCAGCAAAATATTATCCGCCACTTTGCAGGACGGATAATATCTTATCGCTTCACGCAAAATTGCTTGCGATTAGGCAACAACTCCAGCCGACGCCAGAACGGCAAGCGTAACCAGTTCGCTCGCGCTGGCCGACATTGCGGCGACCTGCACTGGTTTCTCAAGGCCCATGTTGATCGGCCCGATCATCGAATCACCGCCCAATTCGCGCAGCATCTTGGCGGACAAATTGGCAGATTGCAGGCCCGGCATGATAAGCACATTGGCAGGACCAGGCAGTCGGCAAAATGGGTAATTGGCCATCAGATCAGGGTTTAGCGCAACGTCCGGCGCCATTTCTCCTTCATAGGCAAAGTCAGGCTTTTGATCGTCCAATATCGCCACTGCTTCACGCAGATTTTCCAACCATTTGCCCGGGGGGTTACCAAAGGTCGAATAGCTGAGGAACGCAACGCGCGGTTCATGGCCCAATTTACGGGCCACACCCGCAGTCTGTGTCGCAATATGCGCCAGCATTTCAGCATCAGGCCGTTCATTGACCGTGGTGTCGGCAATAAAGACTGTATGACTCTTGCCAACCATCACATGGATGCCAAATGGCACTGCATCGGGAGCAGGGTCAAGGACACGGCGCACTTCGCGCATGGTCTGGCTGAATGTTCTGGTGATACCACTGATCATTGCATCGGCTTGGCCAAGTTTCAGCAAAGCGGCAGAAAAAATATTCCGGTCTTGATTGACCATGCGCTGAATATCCCGGCGCAAATAGCCGCGCCGGTGCAGACGCTGATAAAGAACCTCGACCATATCCTTGACCAATTTCGAATTGGCGCTGTTGTGGATCTCAAAACTCTCAGGATCTTTCACCGCAAGCTCTTCCAACTTGGCGCGGACCTTTTTATCGCGTCCAACCAGAACCGGCGTGCCATAGCCACCATCGCGGAATTGTATTGCCGCGCGCAGCACAACCTCTTCTTCTGCTTCAGCAAAAACGACGCGCTTCGGATTAGCACGGGCACTTTCATAAACCTGTGTCAAAACCGATGTGGTCGGGTTCAAACGCCCACGCAATTCGTGGCGATAAGCCTCCATGTCTTCAATCGGTTTTTGCGCAACGCCTGTGTCCATTGCAGCCTGTGCAACGGCGGATGATACAACCTCCATAAGGCGCGGGTCAAAAGGCGCGGGAATGATATAATCTTCACCAAATTGCTTGGCAGCGCCGCCATAAGCTGCGGCAACTTCCTCATGTACCTGCAAGCGGGCCAGCTCAGCAATCGCATTGGCTGCGGCGACCTTCATTTCTTCATTGATTCGGGTTGCGCGAACATCCAACGCTCCGCGGAAGATAAACGGAAAGCCCAGAACATTGTTCACCTGATTGGGGAAATCGCTACGCCCCGTTGCAACAATCGCATCAGGCCGCGCTTCTTTCGCGACGGGTGGTAATATTTCAGGGTCAGGGTTTGCCATCGCAAAAATGATCGGGCGCTTGGCCATTTGTTTGACCATATCGCCAGTCAAAACATTGCCAGCCGACAAGCCCAAAAACAGATCGGCCCCAACCAGTGCATCTTTTAATTCGCGGCAATCAGTTTCCACGGCATGGGCAGATTTCCACTGGTCCATACTGCTTTCACGGCCCTTATAAATCACCCCGGACCGGTCACACATTAAAACATTATCATGCACCACTCCCATGGCTTTGAGCAATTCGGTACATGCAATTGCCGCTGAACCAGCACCATTGACCACCACTTTCAGGTCTTTAAGTTCACGGTTCGTCAACAGGCACGCATTGATCACGCCCGCTGCAGTAATAATCGCTGTGCCGTGCTGATCATCGTGAAATACCGGAATATTCATCCGCTCACGCAAAGTCTGCTCAATGATAAAACATTCCGGTGCGCCGATATCTTCCAGATTGATGCCGCCAAAACTTGGCTCCAGCAGTTCGACCGCTTTGATAAAGGCATCGCTGTCTTCTGTATCAACTTCCAGATCAATAGAGTCGACATCGGCAAAGCGTTTGAACAGCACAGCCTTGCCTTCCATCACTGGCTTGGAAGCCAAAGCGCCAAGATTGCCAAGACCCAAAATCGCAGTACCATTGGAAATGACCGCTACCAGATTGCCTTTTGCAGTATAATCATATGCAAGGGATGGATCATCCGCTATCGCTCGCACCGGTACAGCCACACCAGGCGAATAAGCAAGGCTGAGATCGCGCTGCGTTGCCATAGGCTTTGATGCGATGATCTCTATCTTTCCAGGGCGCCCATCAGAGTGAAAAAGCAGCGCTTCGCGCTCAGTAAATTCAACCTTGTTATCTGGCATTTCTATCCCTCAAAATTATATGGACGATACAGAGCGAGTCATGCTCGTCACGAAATAGGCTGCTATCCAGTTTTCTGGATGCGATGATGGCTCCTCTTTACACCAGTCACCACACTTTGCCACTGTCATTTGATACACAAGACGTAACTGCAAAGCGCAATCGACTGGTGATGATGTTCATCTGTGTCTTTTCGCAAGCTATGCCACACGCTATCTCTATGCTTATGGCGAAATCCACATCACATGAACAGTCTGTACAAAAAGGTAACGGCAAAGCCAAAGCGCCAACGCCGATGATGGCGCAATTTCTGGAACTGAAAAGTCAGGCTCCGGATTGCTTGCTATTTTATCGCATGGGTGATTTTTTTGAGCTGTTTTTTGATGATGCCAAAGCCGCTGCACAAACACTCGATATTGCGCTGACCAGCCGCGGCGAACATCTGGGTGAGCCAGTGCCGATGTGCGGTGTCCCTGTGCATGCGGCAGAGGCATATTTGGCACGGCTGATTCGCGGCGGGCATAAAGTGGCCATTGCTGAGCAGACAGAGACCCCTGCCGAAGCCAAGGCGCGCGGATCAAAATCACTGGTGGCACGAGATATTGTCCGCTTTGTCACCGCTGGTACTTTGACCGAAGAAACATTGCTTGATGCAAAGGCCAATAATGTGCTGGTCGCGATTGCCTGTGTGCGCGGTGATTATGCGCTGGCCAGCGCGGACATATCAACCGGCCAGTTTGCGATAATCCGCATAGAGGAAAGCGGCCTCTCTGCAGAATTGGCGCGATTAGCACCGGGTGAAATCATTGCTGCACCATCTGTCGGACCCAAATCTCCCAACTGGGATATCCGCCCAACACAAGAGTTTGACAGCGAAAGCGGCGACACGCTTTTGCGCGCTGAATTCTCGATAGACAGCAGCACCTTCCATCGCAGCGAACTTTCAGCCGCAGCGGGTCTTATAAACTATTTGCGCCATGTCGGGCGCGGTCAGACTGGCTTTCTGCAAGCCCCAATACGCCATGATAATAGCCGCTTTCTCGCCATGGATGCAGCCACTAGGGAAAGCCTGGAAATTACGCAAAGCAATATGGGTGGGCGCGCGCTCAGCCTGCTCGGCAGTATCGACCGAACCGTAACTGGTGCGGGTGCGCGGCTTTTGGCGCAAGACCTTGCTTCACCGCTTTATGACAAAGGGGCTATCATGCACCGTCATACGGCAGTGCAATGGCTGCATGGTGATGCCTTGCTGCGCGATACTATGGGTGAAGCGCTCAAGGCCATTCCCGATATTGGCCGGGCCTTGGGGCGTATCGTTGCAGGGCGCGGTACACCGCGTGATCTGGGGCAGGTGCGTGATGGGTTGGATGCTGCTCGCAATTTGCGCGAAAACCTCTCGACCCTTCATGACCTGCCGGAATTGATACAGGAGCTATTGCCCTGCCTTGATGGGCATGGTGAGTTGGTAGATCTATTATTCCGTGCGCTGGTAACCAGCCCGCCAACAGAACGCAGCAAAGGCGGATATATCGCTAGCGGCTATGATGAAGCGCTGGATGATTTGCGCATAACATCCAAAGATGCTCGCACTGCCATTGCCGCACTGGAACAGAAATATCGCAATGAGACCGGCATAACCGCGCTGAAGATCAAGCATAATGCCGTACTGGGCTATTTCATTGAGGTGCCACCGCGTCATGGTGATGCCCTTATGGCGGAAGATAGCGGTTTTACCCATCGCCAGACTTTGGCCAATGCCGTACGCTTTAATGCGGGTGCCCTGCATGAAGAGGCCTTGCGGATTACCGAAGCCGGCAGCCGCGCATTATTGGCAGAAGAGGCGCATTTTGAGGAACTGGTGGCAGCAACTACGAAGCGGGCAAAGACCATAGCCATAACGGCTGATGCTTTGGCACGTATGGATGTTGCATTGTCCCATGCCTGCTGCGCAGCGGACAATGGCTGGGTACGGCCAGAGCTAACCGAAGGGAATGAACTGGCCATAGAAGCCGGACGCCACCCTGTGGTCGAAGCTGCTTTGGCTAAACAGAATGAAACATTCATCGCCAACCATTGTAGCCTATCGGACAGTGACAGGGTGTGGCTGATTTCCGGCCCCAATATGGGCGGCAAATCCACCTTTTTGCGGCAAAATGCTCTGATTATCATATTGGCGCAGGCCGGAGCCTTTGTGCCTGCCAAGCGTGCGACTATCGGGCTGGTAGACCGTGTGTTCAGCCGCGTGGGCGCATCAGATAATCTGGCACGCGGGCAATCCACCTTCATGGTGGAAATGGTCGAGACGGCCGCGATTTTGCGCGAGGCCAGCGCCAACAGCTTTGTGATATTGGATGAGGTAGGCCGCGGCACATCCACCTATGACGGGCTAGCATTGGCATGGGCGGTGGTTGAGGCCGTGCATGAGATCAACCAATGCCGCTGTCTCTTCGCCACCCATTATCACGAACTGACCCGGCTGGCAGAGCAGCTCAGCGCGCTATCGCTCCATCATGTCCGCGCCAAAGAGTGGCAGGGCGATCTGGTGCTGATGCACGAATTGGCGGAAGGGCCAGCCGATCGCAGCTATGGCTTGGCCGTCGCCAAACTGGCCGGAGTGCCGCCGCCAGTATTAACCCGTGCCAAATCCGTATTGGACCGGCTGGAAGAAGGCCGCGCCGCAACGGGCGGTCTGGCTGCCGGATTAGGTGACTTACCGCTTTTCGCAGCCGCCATTGAGCAAGCTCCTGCGCCTGCAAAAGACACGCTGCGCGAAAGGCTGGAAACACTAGACGTCGATAATCTCAGCCCGCGCGAGGCATTAGAGCAACTTTACACGCTTAAGAATTTAATGAATAGTTAGTTTGTTGTCCAACTATATGAACTCATTTATGTGAAATATAAAGAAGGGATATTATGGCCATACTAAACGCATTATTATTGGCAGCTGCAACTGCTTGTAGCCCATTGCAAGGATGGGAGGATATAGCGACAGTTTCGAGCGATAAAATTCTCGTTTTTGGCGAAACACATGGAACCAGCGAGTCACCCAAAGCCGTTGAAGAATATATTTGTGCACTTCTAGAGCGAGACGAAACTGTCCTGCTTGCCATAGAGTTTAGCGCGACAACCAATAATGGGTTTCAAACGGCATGGCGTAAACCGCATGCACAATTTCGCGAAGCATTGTTCGATAATGTTGCGTCTTGGAGCAACAGAGATGATGGTGTTGCTAGTGAAGCGATGCTGAATATGTTGGTACGACTTCACAAATTCAAATCTGAAGGCAGCGATATCAATATCGTCGCCTTTAATGGCACTCGCAATGCCGAGCAAACAAGTAAATTCCAACATTTGTTAGCTCAGGGGCCGCATGAAGCGGCGCAGGCGGAAAATATTTATGTGGCCAGCATCGCTCGCCCCTATAATCGGGTTATCGTGTTGGTTGGCTCCTTGCATGCACAAAAAGCTCAAGAAAATTGGGATGGTGCAATTTTCGATCCAATGGCCGCAAGATTGGCGCAATATACGCCTGCCCTGACCCTGATACAGGCCAATCATGCGGGCGAACACTGGTCGTGTAGGTTGACGCCGGAAGCCTTGGAAAACCACAGTTTAGACCATAACAACCTTACCGACGATGACATTATTTGTGGTCCTAACACTAGCAAGGCCAACACTTATGGTCAGAAATCAGTAACTATGGGGCTTTGGCATGCAGATGACGACACCGCACCCAAAGGCTTTGACGGCTATTTTCATATTGGCGCTATCACAGCTTCGCCACCGGCAAAGCGATAAACATAAAACCCTAAGCTAGAATGACAGCCCAATAAACAAACCGGCCAGAGCCGCGCTCATAAGATTGGCGAGCGATCCGGCGGCCAAGGCTTTCAGGCCCAAGCGCGCAATCACGGGGCGTTGATTCGGGGCCAGACTTCCCGTCACCGCCATTTGGATGGCAATGGATGAGAAATTGGCAAAGCCGCACAGCGCAAAAGTGGTGATGGCAACGCTGATTTCTGACAGGCCTTGCGCTTCACCCAATGAGATAAAGGCAACAAATTCGTTCAGTACAATTTTGGTGCCGAACAGACCGCCCGCAACGCCCGATTCTTCCCATGGAACACCCAGCAGATACATGATCGGCCCGAAAATATTGCCAACCAGTTGTTGAAAGCTCAGCCCTTCATAGCCGAACACGCCGCCAACCCAGCCTAGAAAGCCATTAGCCATCGCCACCAATGCCACAAAAGCCAGCACCATAGCGCCAACCATGACAGCCAGTTTCACACCCGTTTGCGCACCCATACTGGCGGCCATAATGATATTGGCCGGTGGTTCATCTTCATATTGCACATCCATAGGCAAAACTGCATTGCGGTCAGCATCAGCGGGATCGTCCGGCATGATGATTTTTGCCATCAAAATGCCGCCCGGTGCAGACATGAAGGCGGCGGCGAGGAGATAATTAATCTCTACGCCCATCGCTGCGTAAGCCACCAAAATAGTGCCCGCGACACCTGCCATGCCGACACTCATCACCGTGAACAATTGCGCCGGGGTCAGGTCGCGCAAATAGGGTTTGATGACCAGAGGGGATTCAGACTGACCAACAAAGATATTGGCCGCTGCACATAAGGATTCCACTTTAGAAACGCCGGTAATAGTCTCAATCGCGCCGCCCACCCATTTGATAATGAACTGCATGATATTGAGATAATAAAGGATGGATACGAGCGCGGAGAAGAAGATGATGACCGGCAATGCGGCTATGGCAAAACTGTTGCCGCCAATATCCGGAGACGCCAATGGTCCGAAGATAAAGCCAGTCCCCTCAGCCGCAAAGCCCAGCAAATTTGACACGCCGGTCGACATGGTGGCAATCACCAGCTTGCCTTGCGGCACATAAAGGACCAGCAAGGCGATGCCTGCCTGCAAGCCGAATGCCGCCAGCACTATACGGGGGCGAATAGCACGGCGATTATTGGATAACAGTATAGCGAGCAGCAAGATCACCGCCATGCCTGCTAAACTCATAAAAATTGCCATAAATATCTGCCCCCGGAAAAACGTAATCGCAAAGCTGTTCTTTGCGCAGGATAACGATGCCTTACCACTTGTGCGAGAGGAAATGCACGTTAGTCATGGTTTTACTGCCCGATATGTTAGGGGGAGAGATTGGGCCTTGCTGGCTCGGAGAGAATTTTGATCATGACAAATGAAAAAACAATCACTGTCCCGCGGTCCCTTTTTGCTTTTTCGGTTTTTTATGGCGGCATGGTCTGTCTGGCCGGGATATTGGCGAATAAGCAAGTGGAAATATTTGGCCAATTGCATGTCGAGGCTGGAATTTTTGCATTCATTTTATTGGTTATGATCTCCAGCGCGATTGCCGAACTGCATGGACGTACAGCAGCAAACCGCTTGGTTGCCTATGGTTTTGGGCCGCTGATCTTCTCCATCTTCCTGACATTCTTTGTGCTCTGGCTGGAACCTGCCCCCGAAATGCCATCTGAAACGCTGGAAGCGTTTAATGAGATTATGGGGTCAACACCGCGCATATGGGTTGGCGGTATCATGGCCTATGGTGTCGGCCAGTTTCTCAATGTCTTTCTCTTCTCTCGCTTAACCAGCGCTACCGGGAAATGGGTGGGGCTGAGAGCGGTTATCGCTGGCGTTATCAGCCAGATTGTCGACACGCTAATCTTCATCACCGTGTCCTTTTACGGCGAATTTCCGATCACGCAGCTGCTTATTGGTCAGATGATTGCGAAAATCGTTCTGGCAATGATCCTTGTGCCTTTGGTGATTGTGCTGCTGGTGCGCTTTGGGCGGTGGCTGGATGGCACCCAATAGTCTGTTACTTCCATATCAGTCCGATCCAACAAAAGCCGTTGGTCGAAAAACCGCGGCTTTTGCTTGCAGATCATGCGGGATACGACTAGGGGTATTACTCAAGCAAGACACCTAGGTAATGACATTCTAATAAGGATATATCCCCCATGCTGCTGTTGTTGACAAAAATTCTTAGTTACCTACTGACTATTTTTTTGGGCATTATCATTGTTAACTTTGTGTTGAGCCTATTGGTCATGTTCAATGTAATTTCACCTGCCAATGAGGCAGTTCGCGCTATCCAGTCATCATTGAATCAGGTGCTGGATCCAATACTGGAACCTGTGCGCAGGTTCATGCCTGATACTGGTGCTATTGACTTTTCGCCTATTGTGATAATGGCTGGCATACAGATATTGCTGTGGGTGCTAGAAGATATTGCTCAGCAGGTCTAATATATGCAACCGGCTTATTTGTATAATATCCCATGCACAAATTAGTAGGTCTGGCTCTAGATAAATCATTACACACGCCATATAGCGCTGTCTATGACAGACACCGCGCCCGAACAGACCACATACAGCCCACATATTATTGATGGCAAAGCCTTTGCCGCCAATTTGCGGCAGCGCGTCGCCGATATGGTGCCGCCCTTTGTCGGTGCATTGGGCCGCGCGCCGGGGCTGGCGGTTGTGTTGGTGGGCGATGATCCAGCCAGCAATGTCTATGTCCGTTCCAAGCATAAGGCCTGTGTCGCGGCGGGGATGGAAAGTTTCGAACATCGCCTGCCCGCCGCTACCAGCGAGCAAGACCTGTTGGCGCTGATTGAAATCCTCAATGCTGATGAGCAGGTTGATGGCATATTGGTACAATTGCCTTTGCCGGACCATTTGGATGACAAAGCCGTTATTGCCGCGATTGACCCGGCAAAGGATGTGGATGGCTTTCACATCATCAATGCCGGCAAACTGGCCGTTGGTGAAAGCGCCATGGTGCCTTGCACACCTTTGGGCAGCCTAATGCTGTTGAAGGATACCTATCGCGCAAAAACCGGCGGTGATCTTTCCGGCCTGCACGCCATTGTCGTGGGCCGCTCCAATATTGTTGGCAAACCCATGGCGCAATTGCTGCTGAATGAAAATTGCACCGTCACCATTGCGCACAGCCGCACCCGCAATTTGCCCGATCTGGTGAAGACGGCAGACATTGTGGTCGCCGCCGTTGGCCGTACAGAGATGGTTAAGGGCGCGTGGCTCAAATCAGGGGCCGTTGTTATTGATGTTGGTATCAACCGACTGCCGCCCGAGCCTGGTGCGGACAAGGGTCGGCTGGTGGGTGATGTTGCAACCAAAGAGGCACTGGCCAGCGATATTCTGGCCATCACACCCGTGCCCGGAGGGGTCGGGCCTATGACAATTGCCTGTCTGCTGCGCAATACTTTGGTGGCCGCTCATCGCCGCACCGGCTTGGCCGACCCAGTGGGAGTATAAAGTGCGCAATACCATATTTTTGGGGCTGATTGCCCTGTTGTCAGCCAGCAGCTTGGCTGCTCAAGACAGGTCACAGACCTCCCAAAATCGCCCGAATAGAGGGGGGCAATCTGTTCCTTCATCCAGCCCCAGTGTCATTGTTGCGGCGGAATCGCGCTTCGAACGGTTGGCCAGAGAAGAAGGACTCTGGACAGCGTTTCGTGAAACGGCGACCGATGATGCATTCAGTTTTACCCCCAATTTGCAAAGCGTTGCTGAATGGCTGAATAATCGCAAAGACCCTGCTGAATCCCCAACATGGGACCCTTATCACGTCATTATGTCATGTGATGGCAGCCTAGCCGCTTCGCGCGGGGCATGGTCATCTATTGATGGCAGTGAAACCGGTTACTACACGACCATCTGGCAGCGCCAGAGAAAAGGCGGGTATAAATGGGTCTTCGATCATGCTTCAAACGTGCCATCGGTTGATGGTGAGGCCAATGCTGTGACCAGTCAGCGCGGCGATTGCCAGCGTGCCCAGCGCAGAAATGATCGTAATGAGAACGCGCAACAAGACGGCCTGCCACAGGGCGAAACACAATCGCCACCCAGCGACAGGGGCGGCGCTCAGCGCAATGGCCGTAAAACCAAAAAGCGCAAACCGAGAGATCCTCTACCAGTAGCGATCAATATAAGCGGTGCACATAAAACCGTTTCTGGTCACTCATTCGACCGCACCCTTATCTGGAAAGCCATTCAAAGGCCTGACGGAACGCGAACGCTTAATGTTGAGTTATTGAAAGATGGCGAATATATCACCGTCATCAATGATGAACTTGGCACAATTCGCCAAACAACCGAGAAACCACAACCATAAATGCTTGAACTGTTTGTCTCTGCTTTCATCACATTTTTTGTTGTGATTGATCCGCCAGGCTGCGCACCGATTTATGCCAGCCTGACCAGTGATGCGTCGGCGAAATTGCGGCGCGATATGGCCATTCGTGCGATTGGAATCGCTGCACTCATTCTCGCAATCTTTGCTCTGTTCGGCAATAATCTGCTGAATGCCTTAGGTATCACGCTCGATGCTTTTCGCATCGCAGGCGGTATCATGCTGTTCATTATCGCACTGGAGATGGTGTTTGAAAAACGCACAGAGCGACGCGAAAGTAGAGCGCAAGCTGTCGCAGATGATGACGAAGCCGAAGATGTTTCCGTCTTTCCCATGGCAATGCCCATGATTGCAGGGCCGGGTTCTATCGCCACGATCATGCTTTTGTTCAGTCAATATGAAAAGCTGGAGGATCAACTGGTTATCGGCGGCGCGCTTTTGTCCGTTCTGTTGTTGACTTTGTTCGCGCTACTCGCAGCCGGACCATTACTCAAATTGGTTGGTCAAAAAGTTGAAGCGGTAATTACACGATTGCTAGGTGTCATCTTGGCCGCATTGGCAGCACAATTTATTATTGATGGCTTGATCGCCAGTTTCTTGCCAGTACTTCAAAACGCATCAGAAGTACCGCTGGCTGTTTTGCTTGGCTGACCCGGCCATTATTGCAGCGTTACCGTATCATCGCCTCTGTCGCGGCGGCCGAAAAACTGCATGAGTTGCACCAATAGCTGTGCACGATCGGCCAGATTATTGGCTTCCAGCAAGGCCTGTTTTGCAGCGCCGTCAAATGGTGCAATCTGCGCCACGCCATTGACCATGGACAGATCATCAAGACTGGCCACCGATTCCCAATCGACATTATAACCTTGCGCATCAGCAAAGGCGCGGGCCTGTTTTTCCAGCGCCTCACGCTTGCTTTTTTCCAATGTCAGGTCCGCAGGGTTTTCCTCGATTAATTCGCCTTCAACCTGGCGAAAGGGTGTCGTAACATCCAGCTCGCGCAGCATATGGAAGCGGGCAACACCATCAAGGATGACATTATACCGCCCATCATCCAGAACTTCGACATCGGCTATGCGGCCCAGGCAACCCATTGTGTAGAGCGCTGGCTTATCATCCGATGCGCCGGCTTGATCCAATGGCTGGATCATGCCGATTTGCCGATCACGCGCCATAGCATCTGTCACCATAGCTTTGTAGCGCGGTTCAAACATGTGCAGCGGCAATTGCAGGCCGGGAAACAAAATCACACCCGGCAGTGGAAAGATTGTGATGCGCTGTGCAACCATGGTTTTGCTCAACCGAACAATATGGCGGAAAGTTTGCGCCGTGTCGTTGCTACCCAAGGGTCTTCCAACCCAACAGTATCAAATATCTGCAGCAAGCGGGTTTTGGCAGCGCCCTCATTCCATTCTCTATCCGCGCTGATAATCGCAAGCAACGCATCCGCTGCCTCGTCGCGTTGCCCTTCTGCCCATAAGGCGTTGGCATAGTCCAGCCGCAATTGATGGTCATCCGGCGCAGATTGTACCTCCGCAGCGAGCCGCGCGGCCTCACCTGCTTCAACATTGGTCTCCAAAGCCAGAGCAAGCGCCGATGCAGCGCGTTTCAATTGCTCGCTGCCCTGCATAGTGTCTGGCAATCCGCTCATCACTGATTGAGCCTCTTCAACCATGCCGGCAGCAACCAGCGCTCTTACCAAACCTGCTTGAGCCTCCGCGCTATCGGGCTGCATATCGACGATTTGCTGAAATATACTGGCGGCGCGTTGTCCATCGCCGCTGGTCAATATGTCTTCGCCCATGGCCAATAAAGGCGCAATATCGGTTTGCTGTTCAGCCGCGCCTGCTTCGATCGGCAGTTTCGCCAAGAGCTGATCAAGCGATTGTTTCAGCTGGGTCTCTGTGCGCGCACTGGTCAGGTTGGCCACTGGCTGGCCCTGAAAAATCGCATAGACGGTTGGAATAGACTGAACCTGAAACTGGCTGGCGATAAAGCCATTGGCATCAACATCGATTTTTTCCAGCACTACGCCTTTATCAGCATATTCCGCCGCAACCTTTTCCAGCACCGGCGCAAGCTGTTTGCATGGCCCACACCACTCAGCCCAGAAATCGAGTATCACCAGCTTTGTCATGCTTGGCTCAACAATATCTTTCTTGAAAGCCTCAATCGCTTTTTGCTGATCAGGGGACATTCCCATAGTCGCCACAATATTTCTCCGTAAACAATGTTGCCAAAATGCGGGACAAATGCCGCAAAACCTATTCTCTACCCTTCCAAATAGGGTGGCTTGCAGCGAATGTCACCCGCCTGAACACAATCAATATGACGATGTTTGGTGATATGATGAAAAAAGGCTCTTGCCGGATGCGCAAACCCATGTTAGCTGCGCCCATCTTACCTGCCGAAGAACAAAAGATTCGGCCGCCGAGCGGGCGTAGCTCAGGGGTAGAGCACAACCTTGCCAAGGTTGGGGTCGGGCGTTCGAATCGCCTCGCCCGCTCCATATTTTAGGACTCCCCTAAAGTATTGAAATACAACATAAAAAATCGTTTATATTGGCCTGTGTAGGTACTGTGTAGAAGAATTTGCGGATTCGTTGATTGTAGGCGTTCGGCAAAAAGGTAGCTCGTGGCAGTTTCGATGACGCCCTCCCGCTCTCGTTGCAAGCGATTGCAGGCACCACTACCCCAAGTCCTCCACTTTCAAGTTGATCTGCCTTGCACTGCTCCTCTTGGATAGTAGTCGGCAATACAAAGTCAATTGAGCTGTTTTAGTTCAAGAAGTACTAAATATGCCTGACGTCTATCACTTCGGAATACTCCGTTTCAATACTTAGCTTCCGAAGTCATCCCGGATTACCGTCACATACGATATACCCGTGTAGCCGTTGATGCTTCTGAACTGATCATATTTCGATTTAAGGGCGTTGTAGAGTGGGTTCCAATCAAGCGATTATGGCGAAGAGTATTCGGCAAAACCACTTGAGCTATAGCCATCAACAGTCTGGCAAAGACGACGGGTCAATCCTTGCGTTTTCGACAGCGGCTAATTCTGCATTAGGTCGTGCCTTCAAGCAGTGAGCTATGTAATCTGGAAAAGATAACGGTCCGACAGCCTTACCAAGACAAGGAACGGTCAACCAAAAATTCCCATCTCTATATTCAGCAGGCAAGCGTGCAGTCAGTTCTTTGTCGTCGGTGACTTGTATTCCCATAGTGCGACCAGATGGTGTGACAACGGTTAGCGCCAGTTTTTCATCAATAGCCTGTAGAAGTAGATGCCACGCTCCGCTCCATGTTAGAACCTCTAAATCAGGATTCTTATTTGCAGCGAAATACCCTGTTCCCCTTATTGGAATTTCACGCCTTCGTTTGACGTTAGCCTGACGAAAGGCTTTGCGGAGATCATGGCCGTGCGGATGGTGGGTAAAATCAGAGCCAAATAGCTGGCAACCTACCGCTAGTGCGACCTTACATAGAAAGCGAATATCGCTATCTGCTCGAATTTGCACTTGAGCTTTTATCTTCCTTTCGGCCGTGACTGCATCAGTAATCGCGTCAATAACCCTCAAATCTGCTGCTTGCTTTGAGTCTCTACGGTTTATGTTCTTGAACGCTTTCCATTTAGCAGGGATATCCATATTCACGACGTAGCGCTCTGCCCGTTTGAAGTGTTTAGCGAACGAAGCGAGTGCAGCGATAATCCAGTATTCTGTGTCAGATGCTAGGGCAATAAAAGCGCGGCCAGCTTTCACTTTCTTTGCTCTCGGATCGCCGCCTAAATAGGAAGTCCAAAGCTCCTCGGACTCTTGGGGTCTAATATGAACAATGGTTGCCCCACAGGCCCACACCCACAAATCAGCTACTTCCCCATTCTCGGTAATTTCATCTGATAACTTCCCAAGATAATCGAGTGGAAGTAGAGTCTGCATTGGATCGGTAAGGGACATATACTCGTGCGCACCGGAACCGCGCTCAGTATTGCCTGCCCAGCCTCGAATAAATGCACCATCAACAAATACGCCAGCCATCGAATTACAGCGGCGGCAGACATTACGCGTGCGCCAAAACTCAGAAAGATAGTCGCCGCCTAGAGCATCAGGCCAAATATGCTCATCGGAAAACTCTGCGCTTGTTTTCACCACACCACAATAAATGCAAAGCGTCTTGCTATCAGTTCCCATGGCAGCTCTCTACGCACCAGTTTCTAAGAGGTCTGAATGTCATACTTTAGGACTGCAAAGCAGTCCGAATCCTCATATTATCGTGGCGCTTAACTAGCTCCCTGATTTCACGTTTGACCAAGTTTGGAATATCGAGACTCTCCCACTCTTCACTAGCGAGAAAATCAAAAGCCTGTTGTTCATCAAGGTCATCTCTCGCAAGAAAGTCACTTATTTCTATCGAGCTGGTGCGCGAAAGGCCAAGGCCTAGGAACGAGAGAAGGGTTGAGGTACTCACGCCAAATTCAAGGTATAGATCAAAAGGCAAGTCAGTCGGGAAGTCGGCAATTCGGTCGCACCTTTCATAATGGAATCGCAAAATATCCAAGTAGGCAGCCAAATATTTTGGCGCTTTAAAACGAGCAAATTCCTCAACGAATTTCATCGTGTCCCGTATAATTTTAGCGTAATTGATTTCCCCAGGATTCTTATCTCGTTCACGCCTGATTGCACCGTTTATCATAAAGCCCAGCTTCTTCCCGCGAATCCAGTCTCTCGTTATATACGCGGCCGCCCACTGCAACCCATCATTTCCAAAAGCTGGTGCTAAGGTTTGATCAATGCGCTCGAACACCTGTTTTAGTCCGAGTACTATATCATCATCACCAGGATAGGGTGGAAGTAGCAGTTCTAGCTCTGTCGTATGCTTTTCAAACATCGCCAACAGAGATTGCATTGAGATGGCTGTGATACCAGGATGAGCATTCACTATTTCCTGCGGAATAGAAACCTCACTGAGCGCTTCTTTTATGGCCTCTTCAAGAGCTACAACATCGTCATTATCTGCACGCTTGACAGAAGGTGCGTCGAGTATGGTCCCATTTCGGGTATGCCATGCCATTAGATAAGCAGATACCGGCTCAAAGCGTTCATTATGTGCTATACTGGCCAGGATCTTACGATCCTTAACGTATTGCGCGATATCTAAAGGACTTTGTAGAACCGTGTCAGTTTCCCGTTCAACCGGATAAGCCGTTTTCGCAGGAACGCCCTTTGGCCAAGCATCAGGAATATGGGGATCGACACACACAATATTCCCATGAAAGTCTGCACCCCAGCGGCCTGCACGCCCTGCTAAGTTCCAAAAATCTTGAGGGGACATATGCGTGCCCACCCCCTTCCTTGGTCCTCGCATTATTATGGTGCGGCAAGCTAAATTAACGCCTTCGATCAATGTCGATGTACAGACTAAGAATCGAATTTTTCCGTTTCTAAATAACCTTTCTATCTCGTTTCTAAGGATCGTTGGCATATTTCCGTAATGGAAGGCCACACCAGCCTTAACCAATTTGACCAGCAGAAAGCGATTGTGAATGGCGCTGCGACAGAAATCCGATAAGTCCTGTAGCTCTTCATCTTGCGCTGCGTCAGATACCTTGCCCTGCGCAATCAACCCGTCGTAAATTTGAAAGGCAATTTTTTCGGCATCGCCTGCACGATTTGCATAAATAAGCGTGCCGGACGTGTCCTTTCCCAAAGCGAGCGCTGTAAAGGACAGCTTCTTTAATACGCTCCCATCATGTTTCTCATGCAGAGAAAACGTACCAACTGGCTCTTTGGTGTCTTGATCCTCGAATAGCGTCAGCTCCCATTTTTGCGGTTTGCGAAATACCTGCCTCGCAAGCAGCAAATTCTGTGTGACTGTTGGAGTAATCCCTGGAACAACCGCACCAGTAATTTCCTTGGGTGCATCATCCAAGAGAGCTTCGGGGTTTTTTGCATGGGGCGTAAGGAAAACAAACTTACAGTCCGAATTGGCGCGCACGACTCTCTCAATAGCGTCCTGCAGTATTACACCGCGACTCCCATCGTTTAGCTTTTGGGCTTCGTCGACTATCGCAATTTGTATGGCTGGGGGATCGTCGAATGCGTTGAAAAATAGATGTAGTCGCTCTTGAGTTAACACCAATATCGTAGGCACAGTGGCATCGCCAAGTTGTTTCATAGGCAAGGAAGCAACTCTCAAACTTGGGATGCTGAACCCCTCACTCATTTCTATGATTTGTTTTTCGATTTCGCCAACCAATGCACGCGTGGGCGCAAGAAAAACTGCTAACTTTGATCGCTTGTTTTCAAACTCACTCAACAACCAATTTAGAACCAAATATGTCTTTCCTGCAGCCGTTGGGGCGGTAGCCGAAGTCCAATCTGAGTTTGTCAATTTCGACCATAAATCAAATTGAAACTCGCTACCGTTAATCACCGATTTCTCGTTAATAGTTATAGTCGTTTCAATTGCGCGCCGCGTGTTTAGCAGCATTTCTGTAACGCCAAGCCTTCCTGACAAATTCGGGGCGATAATTTCTTTTTGGACGGCCATATCAACTGTCCTACGATTAGCGAGCTGCGATAGTATAACTGCACCTGCATCTCTCAATATAGGTTTTTCACCAAACACCAATGCAGCCTGCGCGACCATAACGGCCACTTCTAGTTCAACCCGTTGATCGCTTTCAGCGAGTATGCTGGAAGCAAGGAGGAGTCTTTGCCACGCTGGTTCACGTTCATGAGTATTATCAGGCGATTCAATAACTCCTTCGCCAAAAGCTCGGCGAGCGCTCCATCGGCGCAATTCAGATATTTCCGCTGCTATACCGTCATCAGAACGCAACCATTCGCGAAATTCAGAGGTATTCACTGCTCACCCCTTAGCATACTCAAAAATACTTTTCGGAACTCCTCGACCGATCTGAGCGGCACACAGATAAAATGTATGTCAAAGATCGATAGGTTTTCCTCGCCCACACGCTTCCCAACATGAGCTTGCCATTTGGGTATTTCAGCTTTCAAAGAAGCTTCAATCTCTTTCCAAATACCAGCATCTTCGGCTTGTGGGAACTTATCAGAATCAAACCCAACTAAGGCAAATCCGCACAATCTAAGATTTTTCGCTTTGGGGTGATCTGGATCAAAGAAGCGCTTTAATGCAGCAACAGCATCAGGATTACCCAAATCAGCATATTCATTGATTAGGAATATGTCTCTTGCATTGGTAGCTCCACTACCAAACTCTTCACGCAGAAATGGTGCAAGTGATTTGAGACAGTCAGTGATTGCCGACGTAGGGTTTTCATAAAGTTTTGACTCCCCCCAATAGACATTTAGATACCCGTCGCTATCGGCGGAAGCATAGACGCCATCCGCTCCATGATAGTGCATGGAAGTGGACGTCTTTAAACTCATTTTGCACAAGATTTGCGTTAAATTGAAAACAGCCTCGGCAAGAGCAAAGAGTAAGAACTCTCCTCCTTCGCCACTTTTCTTCAAATCTGTAAACGCGTCTTTTGCCTGAGCATGAAGCTTAATAATTGCTGCAGGCGAGCCAGTTTCGTTAAATGTCCTCTGCGCAGCTTCTATCGATTTTCTAGGAATTGCGTATTCTACAACTCGCTGAAAGAGAAACTCCGCCAATGGTTCTGGCTTCATCCGACCGTGCGCATCCAATGAGGGCGCATAGCAATGAACTTTGGTTTTTGTTCCACCGATAAGATAGTCATTATCTAGAATTTGCAGATGGGCATCAGTAATTTTTGGTCCACCACGCACCGCTTCTAAAAGTAAATTCTGCAAATCTGGATCGAAACCAAGATCCTCAACCTGCTCATCACCTGCATCTATAAATTGACTATCCATACCTTAAACAAACAACAATTCAGGAGATAGTGCAAAGTTTTCTTTAGAATAACTTGCTTTTATCGTTCTTAGCTAAACTAATTAGTCAGCGCTCAAACCCTCTCTTGCGATCATGCGGCATACCTGTTCTGCCAACGCCATGCTTAGTTAAATACTGCCCAATCCTAAATTCTCTCCAAGCTTCTTTTCGGTCAACGCCGCGCTGTTTCCATTCGGCTTTGAGTTTCGCATTGTCCATAGATTGCTTGAATTTAATGTCTTTTCGTTCTTGATAAAAGCGAGATAGGTTCTTCTCTTTCTGCTTATTACCAACCGCTTTGAAATAAGCATGATATTTTGCAATTTCTTTATTCTGATCTGCATTAAATTTGCGAATGTTTCTGGCTTGCCGTTTGCTTAAATTCTCATGCCTTGCTTGCTTCGATGACATTAACTTAAACACGCGCCCAACAGTGTTTTGCCGCTCTTCACCATGGGCTTGCTTTTCACGTATTCCAGAAACAATATTTTTAACGCGACCCAAAAGCCTTTTTTCACGACGTTCAAATAGGCGTTGCTCAGCGTCATGCCTTTTTTTCATACCTTGCTTCACAGGCTTATTTTTTTCTAAAATATCACGCCTAGATTGCTTCTGTTTGCTTTTTACTTTTGCAGTGATTCCAGCCTTACGAGCTTTATGGCCTGCAGCTAATTCATCCCATTGCTGCTTATGCTTATTCTGCATCTCACGGCCTTTACGTGAGAGAGCCAAATCTTTTTCTTTTTCGGATTGGCTTAGTGCTTTTGCCTCTTCTGGTCTTCGCTGCGCTAAGGTTTTGGCCTTAGCTTCTATCTCGTGAATGTGCCGAGGTTTATCTTTGGCGGCTCGTGTAAATTGTTTAAGCACTTCACGGGCTTGATTGTTCTTCACTCGTTCCTTGCACCATATTTTACCGCGATGCTCTTCATAGGCTTGTGCCCATTTCGATAGATTTAATTTCTCTTTGGATGATGATAGCATTCTCCCATCAATGGGAGACACACGATTGACCATGATATGCACATGAGGGTGCGGTTCATCATTATGACATACGATTAATGCTTGATGCTTACCTGCGCCAAGTACGTCAAGCGTATCATATGCTGCTTGTTGCATCTCCTCTTTAGTGAGATGCTTCTTTTCATCGGGATGCCATGCAAGAGAATAAGTTAGCACAACATTATCTGATTTCCTGCCCGTTGCAGGAATGCCAGCTTGGGTTTTTAATCTATGCTGGCACATAGCGGTTGCGGCCATGACGCGCCAGGCAACATCAGGATCATCGGTGGCTAAATTGCGTGTCTCTGCCCATTCAACGCGCTCATTCGTATCTGCATCTTTATCGTGCAGATAATATTGAGCAGCACCTTTAAAACTGGTTCCTTTGGCAGCAATCTTAGGAACCATATGCATTACTCACTTTCGCCAATGTCTCATTGAATTTCATAAGCAAGGCGTCAAGGTGCTGAGGGTCACACCCCGAAAGTCCAGCCGAAGCGACACGATTAAATTCAAGCCCGAGACGATTAAGTTCTGTGAGTATTGCTGCGTCGTGAATTCCACTCGATGTGGGGACACGCGCATTAAGCATCAGTCTGCGTACATAGGCCGCTAAGCTGATGCCCGCATTGGCAGCTTGTTTTTCTAGGATGGTCTTCTCGGCGAGCGTCAGGCGAAGCGCAAGTGTCTCACTGCGCTTTTCATGTTCGTCCATTATAGGCCGACCGATCTTCTTCAAAACAAGCTCCACACATGCGAAAGCCAGAAATGTAAGTGCAATGCAGCATTTAGTTTTTGTTTAACAAAAACACATCTGGCTACTCTCTATTTGCCATAATATTATATTTACAATAAGATTTCAAATCAAAACCAAGAGTTGATTCGTTAACGCGTCAAATTACCAATAAAATAAACATGAGATTTGCATACGATCGCATGCTCATGATGAGATGGTTTTCTAATGATAAAATAATTAATTTTCTTAATGACGAAGATTATTTTGTCATAGCTGTCGAATATTTTATCCACTTCTGATATTAGCGCTCCTGCGATTCTGTTTTAGGAGAAAGACAATGGCGGGTGATCCTTCGGATAAGATTCCAGAGGCGATTAAGGATCATAAACCAAAACAAACGCTGGAGATGAACACGCCAGGTGGACGCGGTCTTCAAAAAGCAAACGCAGAAAAGAAAGATTTTCAAAGCTTTACAGAAAAACGTCGCAGTGATGCACAGCGCCTTGCTAAAATGGATAAATATAAAGCTCCAGAAAAAGAGAATGTCCGAGAGGGCAATAAAAATATGGTGAGGAAAGAATTCAACAAAGAGGTAGAGCGATAGAACAAGAAACCGCCAATGATGATATTTATTATGCACACCGCCTATCATCAAAGGCGGTGCGCACCTCTTGCGGTGAAGTCTACCCTGTCACCATGCATAATAAATTCTGGATGATGGTTACCCAACTGGCAAAAGTTGACTGGTGCAGTGAAACAGATTTGGCAGACCATGCACAAAGGATGTATGAAAGCTGTGAACCAGAAGAAGATATAGCTTTCCAGGACTTGTTTTGGGCTGTTGTTAAGGGTGACTATGGGCGCGTAATGGCTGTGCTCAATGGTCATATCAATGACAACATACCTCAACCTTCACTTAAACCAGAGTTTCCTGACTATCTGAAAAATCAAATCACGGCACCCTTCGGCTGTCGTGATTTACCTGTGGTCGCAGCAAGCAATCAAAATAACAACTATTCCTAGTCCTTAGTCTTAAGCTCTAGTTGAGTTTCGGGCGTTCTGAGTTGGAGTCCCAAAATGACGAATTCTATTGTTTCTGCTGATGCCGATATAAACCGTAGGCCATTAGCTACTGCTAGGCTGGTTCCTCAAAAGGTGATAGACCAACAAGGCTATCAAAAAGGTGACTTTTGGCTAGGCCGCTCACTTTCCGGGCGACCTTTTGGATGGTATGAGGATTTGAATTTTCTGACTTGCGCAGGGCCTCGTTCCGGCAAAGGAATCTCAACCGTTATTCCTAATTTGCTTCTCTATCCGGGCAGTGCCGTGGTTGTTGATCCAAAAGGTGAGCTAGCAGAACTCACTGCCGCCTATCGGAAAGACAAGCTCGGTCAAAAAGTCATCGTGCTTGATCCGGCAGGTGTTGCCGATATCCCTGATGACCTGCGCGGTACATTTAACCCACTAGGCGCATTGGCAACCTATGACGACAAGGATGTGGTTTCCGCTGCACAGTCTATCGCATCAGGTATTGTTGTTCCCAATCCAGCATCGAAAGAGCCTTTTTGGGAGCAAAGCGCTCTCAATTTCATTCAGAATGTCATTCTCTACATCTTGAAGAAATTTCCAGCTGAAGAACGCACCCTGATGAAATTGAGAGAGACGTGCGCATCAGGTGATATCACTCTGTTCAATGAGTTTGTCGAACTCAAGCGTGAAGATAACCCGGATTTTGAAGCTGATATTGCAATGGCACAAGAGATGCTGCTGGATAACATGGCAGCAATGGATGAATTTGGGGGTGTCGTCCGTGAGGCTGCTTCAAAAATCAGGAATTTTGGCGATCAAACACGCGGCAATGTTCTTGGTAATGTCATGACCAATCTTGATTTCCTCAATGATCCGCGACTTTGGGATAATCTGGTTCACAGCACTGATCCCGATACGACATTTGAGTTGAGCGAATTGAGGGATCAAGAGCAATTCATAACGGTCTATCTGTGCCTGCCAACTGACATGATGCAGCTGCAAGGACGCTGGCTTAGATTAGTATGCGCGCAGATTATTCAATATATCGAGCGAAGTAAGAAATTTGAGAAATCAGAACACCTGCCAGTGTTGATGATGATTGACGAATTTTTTCAGCTTGGGCCGTTCCCTTCTATAGTCAACACATTGACTTACGCACCGAGTTTTGGTCTCAGGCTTTGGCTTATCATTCAGGATTTAAATCAACTCAAAATTAATTACCCCAAAGAATGGGAAACGATCCTTGGTGCTTGTGGTGTGAAACAGTTTTTCGGAGTGAATGAGCTGACAACGGCAAAATATGTGTCTGAGCTTGTTGGTCAAGCTGAAGTCGATGTGCCTACAATCACAATGACGCAAAACCAGTCTGAAACAAAAGGAAAGACTGACTCTAAAACGCATGGGACATCAACAACGGAAACGTTTAGTACCTCGCATAGCCGAACAATTGGCAACTCACATTCTCATACGTCAGGTAAGACCGTTACCGACAGTTTTTCGAATACATCTGGCACTAGTAGTTCAAGCTCCAAAGGAACGTCTGGGGGGGCATCAACCAGTACCTCAAAGGGCGAGAATGAGGGCTGGTCACAAGCCACAAATAGCTCAACATCAAAAGGTAACAGCGCTAATTTCAATCGTCCAAACCAAGTCTTGCCAACATCGACTTCAAAAAGTGGTGGATCGTCGCAAGGATCAAACCAAGGCACCTCCGGCGGGACATCATTTTCTATAACAGACGGAAAAAACAGTGGTTGGTCAGACCAGCACACGCACTCCACTAATAATAGCACAACATATGGTCGCTCAACTGGGTTTAATACATCTGACACTTACACGACCAATGAAAGCAAAACAGTTACCAGAACGCATTCAATGGCTTACGGCGTAAATCGCTCTCGTACCGAAGCACTATCGCAATCAGCAACACAAGGGCAGTCATTGGCTTCTGGCACAACCAAGCAAACAAGGAGCCTATTTCGTCCTGAAGAACTATTGCAAGCGTTCACAAAAGATAATCAAATCCAACTTGTGTATATTCGCGACCGGGGGGCCCATCTTTTGGTGCGAACACCTTATTTTGCGGACAGGGATTTTTTCAAGAAAATTGAGAGCACTAACAATGACTAAAAATCGAATCCCAAGTGATGGTGCGCGGTATAATAGGTCTGAGACTCTCGAGCAAAACGTAGATGATAAGCCGGTCAATCTTGATGAATCAATGGATAGCTACCACGAGGAAGAACGGAAGTTAAAAAAACAACTCGAAGATTTGGAGGATGATTATAGTGAACTTGAAGACAAATTTTATGAGAACGCAAATCAGCTCAAAAAGGTTATTGAAAACAAAGAGAAATACGAAAAGATTATAGCAGGCGAAGATGATAGAGTGGTACTTAGAGATCAAAAGATTGCTGATCTCGAAGCATCTAATGAATCACTCGCGTCTTCACTTTCTAAGCATCAAGATGCAATTAAATTATGGTCTGAAAATGCGGATATACTGACTGAGAAATTAGAAACCGAAAAACAATTTTCAAAAGGCTGGCGCAAGCGAGAACAAAAACTAACTTTTCAGTTTTGGAGTCTGGCAATTCTCGGCCTTGCTGGCACTATCTGGGGAAGTTTGGGTAATCCACTTCCATCTTTTGATGGCAACGAAGAGTATCTCTCACCATCGGGAAAAACGGCTGACGAACAAATGATTGCGTGCATCATGCAGTCGAAATCTGGGCAATTAGAACGGGATTTAGAGTTAAACAAAAAAGTCACATGGATGGCCGAAAAACCCGACTTTTACCTGTCTCCAAAAAACAGTGACATAGACAATCATGACGGAATATTTGCCAGTAACTTAGATCATAAAAGACAAGGATTAGGGAATAGAACAATAGCTTTTTCTGGAACATTCACGACTCAATCAGGCGCACGAATGAGTGGAGCCACCATCAACGGTTTTTATGTTGCTCCTGTTTTGGGTACTGATAATTGCCGATTCATCTGGAAGGGCACTTTGTATGCCGACAAGGGGAATAAGGCTTACCTTCTAAACGAGAACTCTACCGGAGCTATTTCGTTGCAAGCAACCATGCCAGAAAACCAAAGGTCTCTTGAGGGAGCAAAATGGTATTTCATGGATTTTCATTATTACTAATTATAATTATAAAACAGTTATTTAGACGAGAAGTTTGCACTAATCTTAGCAATTTTGTCATAATTTAAGTATGACAGAAATATTGCCACAATTTAAGGATTTGAAAGTACGTTTCTTTGTAGCAGCAACAGGTGTAGAAGGTGAACCAGTAGGCGAGCTTAAGCGCGTTCATGCTTTCCCGACGGAAACCAATTGGTGCTGGCAAAAGGCATTTGTTGATAGTGATGAACTTCCTCTCCTTGGGATGCAAAGGGATATCATTGCTGATGCGGTGCCTAGGCATGATTTGGGGGAAGCAACCGTTGAGCTTGTCAAGCTACGTCCTGCTGGAATGGAATAATCCTTACCCCATTATCCTTTTACGATTATATCACTTCTATTAATAAAGAGCTCATTCAGAAACCCTGTGGATGGATGAAGCAATATAAATTATCTGCGCCATGGCTGCGATATACTCGCATATATGGCGTTATATATTCCCATTACCAATGAGCTAAGACAAAAGCTGATCTCTGAGCGCAAACGCACAGGCATTGGGCCGACGGCTCTAATGCGCGGGACGGCACATGATCCTGAGCGCCCGACAACTCTCAAAGGTCATACAATTTCCCTTTGGCTAAGCGGTAAGATTGTGAGTGCACGCCGCAGTCAGCTTGATTATGTATTGGAAAGATGGGCGGCGCTGCCAGATGCAGATCAAGCATCAGCGCGTAGACCGCAAGAGCGCGTAACTCTCACCGATGAACATCTGAGCATAATAGATGAAGCTTGGTCCGACGGCTTGTTGCCAGACAAAGTCTTGCAGCATCCCGATGCGCCCGATGGATTAAATGCCGCCATTATTCGCACATGGAAAGATCGGCGCATTAAATCGGCTGCAAAAACCTATCTCGACTTCGTCATGGCGCAGTGCGCAAAGGCTTCCGTTGAATAGATAAAATTTGAGCTAAATTTGCTTCAAATGCGAGCATTTCCATAATCTTTTTTAAGACTTTCTCTATATAATTTAATGAGTTGGGAGGACAGTGCGGTTTAACCGCCTCCTAAAGCAAAACAGAATAAGAGTTATGGAGTCTGACACATGGTCGGATTATTTCTTCAAAGTATGAACAATCCTTTTGCCAGAGTAGAAGCGGGTCAAGACCATGTTGATTATACGCAATTTGATGGCGCAAGAGCATTTGACACAATGGGTTTTGCAGATAGTGCTGGCGCAGCAAATGGCCGTGCGGGAACACAAGAAGTTGATGGCAATAAATTAGAAGAAAAAGAGCTTTTGCGCGAAAAGCGTGAAAAGCGCGATAAAACTAATGAATTAATAGAGCTTGGCGTTCAGCTCAGGCAATCACGAAGCGAAAGCGTAACCGTTGGTGGTATTAGCCTCTCTATTGGCGAATGGAAAGATATCAGAGATACGCTTGATGATCCTGGAAAACTGGCGTTACTCAAAGAACAAATGCGTGCCCAAGGCAAAACTGAGGCAGAGATCGACGAGAGCATAGATATCGCCAAAATGGCATCGAATATCGCGGTCAAAAAATACCAAGGCAAACCGCTTACATCTGAAGAGCAAGCGTTCGCAGATAACTTGGAAGACGACCCTGCAGCCCAGCAACAGTTCAAGAACGTCGCAGAGAACGTTGCAGCCAAAAGCGCTAGCCGATTAGAGAGCGATCGTAGTGTCAGTGAAAATACTAATGCCCTTGCTGCTAGCATAGATGATGAAGCTCAATTTAGGGTGTCTGCAAATGAGAAGTTTTCTCCTATAGAAGTTGAGCGCGCGGAGTTCGTGCGTTCTGGTATTTCTACATCCGATAACCCTTTTGCAAATGTATCGAATGTTAGTTCAGATTTTAATTCGAGTGCGTCTGGAGTTGAAATGGCTGCAGCAGTGCCTTCTACAACTAAAGAACTAGGAGTGTCGCCTGTTGTCTTAACGAACGGTTAAAGTGGCAACATGCTGCGGGAATGCTTGTTTGTGGGCATCTAAAGCATTTTGGAGAACAAGCGGGCGCAAATCCTTGGCATTATTTGTACCAACAACCCCATCAAATCGCGGTTCACTTTTGGCATAAATCTGAAAACCAGCGTCACCTTCTAGACCATTTGTGTCTGGAGCAAGCACAAATGCCACTGGCACGCCCATGTCTATTAGGTCGAGTGCAGCTTTATAGGCTTCTTGTTGAATGATTCGGTTTCCGCCCCATACAACAACGGCAACTTTATCACGTGAGGCATTTGCGGCAACAAAACGTGCACCATTTAATGACAGGTCAGTCGCACCCACATATTGAACCGACAATTCTGTTGCTTGTCTTTTTGGAGCAGAGTCAGTGCTTTCATTGGCGGTTGCTGTATTAGTCTCTGATATGGCAGACTCTTCGGCAGCGCAGGCAGCAACAGGTGTTGCCAACATTGTTGCTGCTAGAAAACTGCCCAAAACTCTTTTTGCCAATGACGTCATTTCCATACCCGTAAACTCTGTGTTTTATAAGCCGACAATAACGACCGTTTTTGTCAAGCTGAGAAGAATAAGGAGAGAGAGCGATTTCGTTATGTTACGAAAAATCTTGAAATAATTGCTTTTTTCTAGTAACTTACATTGAAATCGCAGTGCTGAAATGGTCAGCCGCAATTGGAAAAGAGCCGCTAGAATTGACTGTGACAAAAACGGTCGTTTTTGACAGATACGGCACAAGCTGTGAGGAACTCTCCGCTATCAATCCAATGTGAGAACCTGCGTAAAAATGACATGGCCACTAAAGCAAATAAGCGGATTGGATATGCGCGGGTATCAAGCACTGATCAGTCGCTAGAATTGCAATTGGATGCATTGGCCAAGGCCGAGTGTGATCACATTTTCAGCGATGATGGTATTTCAGCCATCGCGCGATCGCGGCCAGGATTTGAGAATGCGCTTCGCCATCTTGAGCAAGGCGACACACTCGTGCTCTGGAAGATGGATCGCGCGTTCCGATCACTGCGTCATGCGCTTGATGTCTTCGAGGACTTTGAAGAACGCGGTATCGAGTTTTTGGTTTTGACCGAAGGCATCGACACAACAACGCCCATGGGCAAATGCTTCTTTCAAATCCGTAACTCTTTTGCCGAATTAGAGCGCTCGCTTATCTCAGAACGCACCAAGGCTGGGCTCGAGGCGGCGCGTTTGCGCGGAAAACGCCTTGGACGCCCTCCAAGCCTGTCTGCGCAGCAGATAGTGGAGATAAAGGCGCGATGCCTAGCAGGGGAAAGTATGGCCATGATTGCCGATAGATGCAGGTTAAGCACACGCACATTATACCGCGCCATAAGCAAGTCATAATAACGACTAACGTCGTAAGTGATTAAATGCCTTCCAAGCAGCGCTACCTGCATAATAACCAATAATTACAGAACTAGTAGCTATACCAGCAGTTAACATTGCTGAAGCCCCATAAGTTATTGCCAAACCACCTGAAGAAACTGCTCCAAAAGCAGCGCCTAGTTCGGCAGATTGTTTAAGTGACTTTTTAGAGTTGGAGTTATTAGCATTATTAGATACTAATGGCCAATCAATGACCTTATGGAAATTATTAATTAAATTGTTCATTTTGCACCTTTGATTTTATAAAAAATATACTTAAAATTTTATTATCGTGCAAATATTGTTTTTATTTATTTAAGAGGGATCTCCGATAAAGTCCCGAATTCCTTGATGTATTGCAATTGCCGCAATGCTATAGCTAAATAAGTAAGTTGATGGTATTAGAGTGTTTGCGGCGGCTATACCAGCACCAAAGGTTGTTGAAAACGCACCCCGTAATAAGTCTCTTTTTCTAGCTTTCTTATCTTTTTTGTCAACTTTTCGAACTTTAGGCACTTCTGAAATTAAATGATTTTGTAAGCCCTCAAAATATAACTTAATGTCTGTTATACTAAACTTATGTAATTTATTGTTTGATTTTTCATATGAGGCGATTAAACGCATAACATCATTTTTGCTCATGCCAAAATTATCTGCCAGAGATTTTTCTAATTCTGATACTTCCGAACCATTAGTCAATTTTTTAATAATATCATCAGTGTTTTTATTTTTGTTTAAATCAGATTCTATATTTTCAATGTTGTCATTAATCAACTTTTGTAGTTTTGGATTATTTAAACTTAATATTAGTTTCAAATAACTAAGTTTCAATTCATTGCTTGCTACTTTGGTACTGGGAGAGCCCTTCAAGTACCTTTTAATTGCTTTGTTATAATTACGAATAGCATAAAAATATTCTTGCAAATCTTTTTGATTTATATAGGGCATTAGGTCTCTCCAAAATATTAGCATAAACATTAAAACTATATTTTACATATAAATATATCAATAGATAGCAAAGATAATTAATTTATCATTAGAACAGATCATATTGCTTAATCTTCTCACTATATTGCTGCCATTCTGGCTTCTTAACTTCCTTATCAAGCCACGCCATAACGAATGCTATCACATCGCCACCTTGCGCCTCTACATGGCCAGGCTTATGATAATGGGACAGATAACCTGTTTCTGTTATTGGCAATGGCGCAGCCTTTGGCACTACAGATTTAACCTCCAGCCAAGCGATCATATCAAACTCTAATGGCTTATAGGTCACTTCAATCTCTATATCTTGCCATATGAGGTGATAGTTTTGTGATGCACTGCTCATATCAATGCGCCCAAAAGACATGAACTTGATCATGGCTTGTTTCAATGGTCATCACATCACTAATCGCCATGTCACGCGCCATAGCTTCATAATCTATATAATAGGCCAAATTGTCGGGTATATTCTGACCGCTTTGTTCGGTTACTTCACGGGCAAAATCAGATAGGCTTTCATATTCTCCCGCATAATGATCTTCTATCGCTTTTTGGGCATCATCTAAATTACTATAATAGGATAATAGCTCCCCGCCCAATGCGCCCTGTTCAGCAATAAAAGCCGCTATCTTGGAAATTTCATCAAAACCCTCATATTCGGATAGTGAATATCCTTCAAAACCTTCATAATCATGGATAGCCCATTCTTCCGCGCCCGATATGGGCGAGGCGTTCAGCATATCCTTCGCCGCACCCCATATGTCGTATGGGTCTTGGTCGGCATCAATCCAGCATCCGTGCAGTATGCCATTATTATAAGCCTCCAGACAGGCCACATAGATTCTGATGTCTCCTTCTTGGTTTTGATCTTGTCCTTCCATTTCAATCCTCCTTGGGGGTTGGGTTCGCATATGAACCCTTGCCCTTCGGCGAGAATGGGGGTGGCAAGTGCAAGGAGGCTCCGAACGAGGGTCCGCGCAGCGCAGGCGCATGGGTGGATACGTTTGGATGCCTTGCACGCGCCAGGGGCAACGCCCCTTAGCTCTTAAAGTCGAGAAAACGCGCTGCCGCATGGCAGCACAAGACACGCATCAGGGATCTTCACCCGAATGGGCTGAGACAGCGCAAGCGGCTCAGTCGGCAAAGCCGATAGAGCCTGCCCGGATGCCCAGGATTTCTGCTATTAGTCTTTGATTAAAGTACCGAATATTGACCGTATTTCATCGTTGCCTTCGATTTGATGACTGCTTTTTTTAGATACAGGGTGATAAGATCCTTCAGGTTCCATTCGGCCTTCGGACATTAGATCATCACGGCGCCGATCGATTTCTCGTGCTACATTCAAAGTAGGATATTTTCGACTCCGCATAAAAGAGGTCAAATTTTCTTCAAACTCATCTAGTTCCGCGACATTATCGCAATGGTGCATTTCATCATCAAGGTTTTGCTCAAGGCTCGCCATGGCCGCATGACTAGCTTCTGTGGCTAGTTCGCCATCATCACCATAGCTATGCAGAGCATCATCAAGGCTTTGAATATCTTCAAAACTGAGCTCATTTGCAGAGTCGATCAAAAGAGCTGCGGTTGATTGCATAATGACAGTTCGAAATCGCTGCTCAACTTCCCAAGGCAAGGTAACACTTATAGTCTTTTCTAAGAGGGCACACGCGGCACCCACCTCATCGCTCTCCATCGAACTGCTTTCAAATTCGTCGATAGCGTGTTCAAGTCGAACTATAAATGGTGCGTAGTCTATTTCAGTGCAGAAATCAGCCAGCATATCAATGCGATCATAACGATCACCGAAATCAGCAGATTTCATCCGGTCAAATGCCTCAACCCATTTATCAGCAAGAGCCGATTTCTCTGCTTCCGTGGGATCGGTAGACAAAAAAACTGACCAGAGTTCTTTTATTTCTGCAACGGTCTCGATGTACGGCAAGATCAGTGGGATTAGATTATCGTTAATGACAACAGATTGGAGAAAGTCTCGTAGGCCAGGATTAACAAAGATAGCGAAATCATGCACCACGCCTAGCACCGAGCCATCAAGGGTCTTGAAAGTTGACCGAAAACTCGCCTCCAAATTGGCCGGATGGATATTGATACCCAATGATTCACTGACTCTCTTATAGCTTGCCTTGAGAGCTTTCACTGAGGCCGATCTACCATTGACGAACAGTGCAAGCATTAGAGCTTGTCCTGCCTCTTCTATATGTTGTCGATAAGGCCGCTCCCAGATCACTTGAGGGTTATCGAGAGCGTCTTCGATGACTTGAGTGATTGGTTCTTCGGCATTTGATAGGAAATCGCTTTGTGTAATCCGTTCTATAATCCGTGGACTAAAGTTTTCGTGGTCAATGATTTTCAAGTAGAAATCTTCGGATAAAACCGCTGCTTTTTGGTCAGAGGAAAGATTGGAAAAACTGAGATGATTGTATAAGATTTTAGCTTTGACGCCGCGAGTATATTGATCGACGTTCAAAACATATTCTCGGGCATTGATCTGGTCTGAAGATAGGCGCGATGCAAGCTCGCGTGCTTGAGCAAGGATGTAGTCACGTGTCGTCAATATGAATCTTAAATTAGCATGCGCTGCTATTCTTGAGAGCAAAGGTGGCAGACGAGTATCAACACTACGCACATGATCATTTGACAGCCTAACTTGTCCTAGAAAATCATCTAGCAAGATAAGGCGTTTCTCATTCTTGTCTGCGACAGTGAGAGCTTCTTGTAGCGAGTCTACTGCATAAATATTCCACCCTTGTTCTGCATGGAGCCACAGCAGCATTCTAGCCAAAGTGGTTTTACCTACACCGGGCGGTCCCTCAATAATGAGCGTGCCGTTTTGTTGAAGCATTTGCTCGGCATCACTAACGCTCTTGTTTTTCACGAATTTGGGTATCATTTCTTTAATGATATCCATTTCAGCAGCAGTGCGATTATAAACGCCGCTATGCAGTATCCGTTCAAGCACTGCCGTGCTGCTAAGCCATAGCTTAAAATTCTGTCGCTCTATCGACTCATATTTCCGTAAAAGATTGTTGAGTTCGCTTTGCCCCAAAATGTCATTTTTTGCTAGAGGAACGCCTTTCATCGCTTCAACGATTTTGTCTTTACGATCAGGTGTAAGAGACACAGACGTAGCTAGGATATAGCGAGTTGGTTGAAGGCGGATGGCTTTTGCCGCTTCTTTTTTGACCGTACGCAAAAGACCATCGAAACCAGAGCCAAGATAATGTTTGGCTTGAATAATTATTTTGTCAGGCCCGTTAAGGTAACGTGCGTCTATGCCTTGATCCCTACCAGGCCCAAAGCTTTCCAGTTTGACGCCCCAATCAGCTTGTAAGAGGTCGCGGACTAATTCCTCAAAGTCGATATCTGAAAGCGTATGAAAATCGTATGTAGCTGCCATGCTTGATAATATCCGATATTCCTGCTTTCGGTAGTTATTGGGCTTCCAACTATAAGCACTTTCACTTTGTTTTCACAGTGCAAATTAAAGGGTTTTCATTGAATCTAGTTTAGACGCCTCAATCGCGTCCTTTTGCCGGGTCGTTCTAGCCCAGCAATCAAACCTCATACCATCAAGCGGCAAGCCGCTGCTTCTCTGATCGTTACGCTTCTTGTGAAGGGGCGAATGATGGCGGTGTGCTGACTGGTCCTTGTTGATCTCCCACAAAGGCCGCGCTGGTTGCGGTCTTGCAAAACAGGGAGGTCAAATATGAAAGATCAATTCAATATCGCAGCACTTGCAACTTTATCAAAAACCGAGCTTTTAGCGCTGCTGGCCAATCTGCAAAGCCAGCTTAATGTTTCAACTTCTGACGCAGAGCATGCATGTATCAAGGCGCGACTTAACAAAATCTCGCATGCCCTCACTCTCAAATAAGGTGAGGCGCTGGCCTGCAGTATTTTGCAAATTAGGAACAACAAGAACCCCAACGTTAAAAACAGAGTTAAGGTCGCCAGCGGCGAACTCTGTTGCTTTTGGGGGCGCGAAACGTGAGGGCGTTTGAGGCTCTGCACGCCTTATACCCAAGTTCGCTTTAAGCCGAGATCACAAACGAGAAGCACCAGCGGTGCTTTGTGACATCGGCGACGCTTGCGCGTAATCACCGGCTATCGAGCTCGATAGCTAGTTCGGTGCGCGCCGACGCTTTGAGCGACGCGTCTTTGTCGCGTCCTTTGCTTTTATAGATTGCACGGCTTTTGCCTTAGCTTCCAGTTCATCAATCTCAGCATTCATTTCAGTATGCATCGCATCCCAGCCAGTAATGCCCATCAATACACGATCTGCATGTTTGATGGTGTTAACGTGGCCATAGTGCTGCTCAATCATCTTGACAGATGTGCCCATTTGTTGGGCCAGAATATAGACGTCCACGCCAGCCGATAGCCGAAGTGTCGCATAGGTATGACGAAAACAATAAGTCGTGCGCGGCAAGCCATTAGCACCCTCGCGCAACTTGGTATATTCGAACAATTGCTCAACCGTGTCGCGATATAGCCCTTTGGCAGGCTTGCCATTGATAATGGTAAAAACGGCATCATCTGGCTCTGTAGCCTTGGATAGGTCGCGCACCCGGTCGAGATATTTGCCAACGCTTAATGGCGCAATCAGCTTACGCTCTTTGCCTTTTCCGCGCACATCAAGAACAAGAATTTCCTGCCCATCTTTGTCTTTAGCAATGGTTATATCGCGCCAGCGTAAATTCTTAGCCTCTGGCGGTCGCATGCCTGTGTTGCACATAACTAGCATGAAATTATAGCATATGTTGCGATACCAAACCCCTTGCGGAGTTGTCGCCTCCTTGATCCACTTTCGCCCCTTGGTGTGCAGTTTGCGATATTCTTCGAGCGTGAAGGCTTCCCTTCGATTGGTTTTGAGCTTCGGCATACCTTCAAAGCGGTGGCTTGCAGGGATGTAGCGCTTACTAATCGCATAATTCATTATGGCCGCAAGAATGCTCATTTCGATGCGAATGGTGGAATCGCTAATTGGCCGTCCGAAACGGCCCTGGCCATTTTCCCTGCGCCAAAGCGGATAATCGGCCCATTTATCCTGCTTGATCAGGTGAATTTGTGCGCTTCCTATGTAGTTGTTAAGAGGACCATCGACCTTGTTTTTGACGTTGATCGAACGCGCTTGGCTAATCTCGCCAGCGTTGGCTCGGCGCTGTTGCGTATCGGCATATTCCTCCGCCACTTGCAAGAAGGGGCGATTGAATACCGGAACATCGTGCTTCATGCGAAATCGAATGTCGGCATACTCATCCAACGCACGGTCACGAGCAGTCTGTCTGTCTGCGGTGCGGAGAGAGATCGTTTTGTAGCGATCCTCGTTCTGGATTCTAATCCGGCAGTAAAAATTGTCATGCGCGACATCTCCGCGCCTAAAGATAATCAAGCCCGGTTTGATCTTCTCTTTATCAATGATGAAGCTCATCTCTTAATTTCCCACTGTGCAGAAACTGTGCAGATTTGCGCCGCAACTGCTTGATTTTTCACACCTGTGTAGGTTCTGTGTGGGTAATTATAACATAAAATATTGTTTATTTATAGATGTTTATTTTAATCTTATCACCCGCTCCAGTATTTTCGAAATAAAATCAGAAAACCGCCACTGGCGAAACCCATATACTATGGTCTATGCAAGATCTTATTCAGGGTTTTTCAGCGGTTATCAATTCAGCTTTTGTCATACCGCCATATTTACGCAAAAGTGCGGCGGCGTCTTTGAACAATCCCCGAATATTATTTCTGACTTTGGCGTTTGATCGAGAAATCGCATAATCTAGAACTGTCATTCCATCATTAATGAATACGTTTGGGTTTCCGCCAGCCTCTAATAAGGCTGTTATCATATGTAAGTCTTCACTGTAGAGAAGGCGGGTCATCGCGACTTCTAAGGGGAGACGATCAATACTATCAGGTTGATTTGGATCTGCACCATAATCCAAAAGCAGCTGCACGGAATTTTTCCCATGCTGAATACAGGTGTTCAGCGCCATATCATCTGAGGGAAATCGAGCTTGCTTAGCCTCCCCTCCGACTTGGCGTGGGCGGTACCCAAGTTTTAAATAATATTCCAGAACCCCTGTGCCCTGACGCGCCGTCCAAAAACAAAGCTGTTGCAAGAAATGATCGCCACTTAGACCGGTTTTATCAGGACGTCCCCCAAATTCCAGAGCCAGTTCTATAGCATCAAGATTTGTGTGTTTTCGATAATCAAAAAGCGCATTACGTAATGGTGAGTCCCATTCAGAATTCAAATATTCAATGTTCGATCTTTCTATGACACTTTTTATAATATCGGTATTTCCGATGTTGAATGCCAAAAGAGTATTTGCAGTTCGCGGACGGTTTTTGAACAATGTATCGACAAAGAGTGAGTGCCAGCTCAACTTAGCCTCGCCACCCACCATCGGATGCACCGGAATATCGGGATCCATGCCATGTGACAGTAACCATTCAACAATGTGATGTTGATTTTCGAATATAGCGGCGGTTAATGCACTTTCGCCATGCCCCCGCATTAATCCGCCAGACTCTTCGATTAGCTGGCGTGTTTTTTCAAGGTCACCTGCTTTTATTACATCATATAATTTGGCAGCTTCCGACAAGGATTTTTCGATCAGCATGCTTACTGTTGACCGGTCCTGTCCTTTGACCGCAAATATCAATTTATCAAAATCCGATCCTGACAAACGATGCAACGAATGCCCTTCCAGCACCAACAATATTAAAATGTCGTCAGAAAAATATGCATTTGCCGCTCTCCAGGCTTCCTCTTCGCGACGAGATCGAGACTCTACCCGAGCAACTTTCGGTATAAGCATACGCACTATATCGCCCAAGCCATTAGCGGCAGCTATCTGTACGAGGGATAATCCTGCACTTTTGCGATTAGCAAAATTGTTTTGATGGTGATTTGCGTCAGCACCATATTCCAACAGCAGTTTGAGTAACCCGCTTGACTTCTGATGCACTGCAATGAGCGCCGCTTCTCCAAGTGCCTCTTTATCTTTTTCAAAAGAAAGAATAGGCAACATTAGATCGGATCGTCCTAAAGCAGTGGCAACCGAAATGGGGCGGCCATAAAGAGGCATATCATTAGTGAAGTTACGTGGTTGCACTCTATCAATTGGCTGTAAGCTTTTACTGCGCTGATCATGTTCGGCGCCAGCCTCTAGCAAAAGAGAAACAGCATTAGCGTTGCCGCCAATAAGGGCAATATTCAGGACAGTGGGGCACTCTTCGCAGGACAGATTGGGGTCAGCACCTGCATTGATGAGAATTTTCACCAAATCCGCATCGCCGCGCATGGCCGCCCAAGACAATGCGGACATATCCCAATCATCAAGAACATTTGGATTAGCACCATCTGAAAGATACTGTTTTGTGGCAGTAACGTCACCCATTCTCGCAGCAGACGATAATGAAGATGGAGATTTCAGATTTCTGGTTGCTTCAATCCAATCAGATATTGATAGATAATTTGAGCGTTTAACTTTCTTATCAGTACTGTCAGTCTGTTCCGGCTTTTGCCGGCATAAGTCTGGATATGGAAATTGCGGATCATTAACCAAAGCCTGATTATAGCGTGCTGCATAGTTTAGATAGACATCTCGCCAAGCGACATCTCCTCTCCCCCCAATTGCATCGCTAAAAAATATATTGGATTCAATCAGGGAATCGGGTGGATCTATCAAACATATTATTCCGGGGCGCAACGATCCAGCCCACGCATGTGTTATTTCTAGAAACAATACCTTGCCATCTTTAACCGCTTTTTGCGCTTCGGCAATCGGGTCTTTGGTCCGTAGATCTTCAACCCCTTTGGCGAAGGGTTCTCCCAGACACTTGCGCTCATCCACAGTTAACAATTCTGTTGATGATAAATCCAGAGCGCACTTTTCAGTAAAAGTAATTGCAAGTTTCTGCGCATTAGCAGCCAAAATTTTTTTATCTGTATCTGGAGTTTTCTGCTGTAAAGGAGCAGCGATTGCGAGGTTCGAAATTGAAAACAAGCAAAAGAAAAGCAGAATGGCTTTGGTACGGATGGCCTGTATGTACTTAATATTCATACTATGATTTATCCGGTTAATGGCTTTTGCAATCAGCTTTCAAATATTTAAGTTACTCTCAATAACAAAATAGCGCCTATCTTAAAAATCCGCAAATACATAAGCGATTATAGCTATCGGAAAGTTTCTGAAGGCGGTTGAAAGAATCCGTCCCGAGAGAGCCATCATCTACTCTGAGGTGACTGCAATCATATCGACAAATGCCTCACATTTATATTATATACAGCCTATAAATATGTCTGCGTTGAAAGGGAATTGTGATGCGCAAATATGCCGGTTTAGCCATTTTGGGCGCGCTGCTTCTGTCTGCCTGTGACCAGCAAGATGTGAGCGAAGGCGATAATGCGGGTGCACAAGAAGCAGATATCTTTGGCAGCAAAGGCCTAGGCCATGATGGCGGCGATGCCGCAACACGCGCCGAAATCTCTTTTGATGGAGACTTCACCGCGGGCCAATCGCAACAGGTGACGCTGCGCCTGGTAGATAAAGTTACAGGCGACCCTTTAGGGCCTGATGACATTGCCATTGCCCACACCAAAAAGGTGCATCTGCTGATCATCGACAAAAGCCTGTCAGATTATCATCATATCCACCCTCTTCCCGGCAAAAACCTTGGCGAATGGGTGTTCGATTTTGCGCCTCGGCTTTCCACCAATTATCGCGTCTGGGCCGATATTGTGCCCGTTAATGGCAATCAGGAATATGTCGGCGCGATTATCAATGCAGGAAATGAAGCCGCAAAAACCCCTGACACAGCAGAGGTTTTGGAAGTGACAAGTGATGGACTGAATTTCAGCCTGTCATTTGACGGTCCATTAAAGGCCGGAGAAAATGTGATAGGCAGCGTTTCCATCAAGGATGCAAGCACACAAGAACCATTCACGCAGTTAGAGCCCATCATGGGGGCGTTCGGCCATGTAGTCGCTTTTGCTGGGGATTGGGACTCGATTGAACATGTCCATCCACGTGGGCCAGAACCCACATCTGATGATGAGCGCAGCGGACCGGTGTTAACCTTCCATATGCGCCCAGCGAAAAGCGGAACGATGAAGATATTCGTGCAAACACAGGTGAATGGCAAAGATGTATTCGCGCCATTCACCGTGCAGGTTGTTGAGTAAGATAAGCCGTATTTATCGGCTTCTGCGCCTAGCTGGCGCCGATTTTTGCGGCCACTTCCTCGACGCTGCCCACAACCAGCAGAGGTGAACCGCCGACCATGCCGACATTGGTCTGGCCATTTTCACCAGTGCGCAGCCACGCAATATTATCGACCACAACCATATAGTCACCGCCGCGCGAATCGAGTTTAACAAGCTTCATTGATTGTCTCCTGACCCGATATATATAGCCGGCAGACCTCTTTTTTGGATTAATGCCCCGCAAAATATGGTGCTGTTGCGCTAAGGTTTGGCACTTTTTGGAGATGTGCGCGTAAGAAACTTATACGCAAACGCAACTTTTTGCCCTATATTACATGTTCACTAACACTCTCGGGGCCAGAGCCTCACTAGATTTTAGGCCGTTATGGAACAGCTATTGATAGACCCTACCGCCGATTGCACCGCCGATATTGACGTATCGGTTATCCCTGACCTGCCTGCGGATACCTTTGTTGCGCCGCTGACCAAACCGGCGCATCTGGGTGAGGATTGGTTAGAGCCTGAACAGCGCACATATAGCAGCGCCGAGCATCATATCTGGGATGATCTTTTTGCGCAGCAGATGGAATTGCTGCCTGGCCGCGCATGCAACGCCTATATAGACGGACTAAAAAGACTTGATCTTGGTCGTGGCGGTGTGCCGGATATGGGGGCAATGAGCGAAGAATTGCGCAGTATGACTGGCTGGGAAGTGGTGCCCGTACCCATGCTGATCCCCGACCATGTGTTTTTCTATCATCTGGCCAATCGGCGTTTTCCTGCGGGCAATTTTATCCGCACGCGGGAGAATTTTGACTATATTCAAGAGCCAGATGTGTTCCATGATGTGCTTGGCCATGTGCCGATGCTGACCGATCCGGTCTTTGCAGATTATATGGCAGCTTATGGCCGTGCGGGCTGGAAAGCGCTGCATCATAATCGCCTTAAAGCGCTTAGTGCACTTTACTGGTATACAGTGGAATTTGGTCTTATCCGTGAAGAGGGTGAACTGCGCTCTTATGGTGCGGGTATTATGGCTGGCCCTGCCGAACTGGTCTTTGCCACAGGTGCTCGCTCCCCCAACCGTATCCATCTTGATGTCGACCGCGTCATGCGCACCGATTATGTTATCTCCGATCTGCAACCGACCTATTTTGTCATCGACAGTTTTCAAGAGCTGTATGACATGACCGTGGCGCGCAATTTTGATGATCTATATGCCGCTTTGGCACCTGGCTTTACCTATGCCAATCAGGCGGTTCTGGACAGTGATACGGTTTATCATGTCGGCACACAGGAATATGCCCTGCGCGGCGGCGGTGGTTCGGGCGCGGCCCCTGTATGAGGACAGGCAAGGCCCGCCCTTTTAGCGTTGCCATTGCGCAGCATGATATTGATGAGCTGAAACGGCGCCTTAGCCATGCACGTCTGCCAGAACGCGAGCTTCTGCCCAGCGATGGAGATACTCACTCTGAATGGGATCAAGGCGTGCCATTAGCTGTGGTGCAGCAGTTTCTGGATTATTGGCGCGATACATATGACTGGCGCCAGTGCGAAGCCAGACTGAATGCCCATCCGCAATATATGATGGAGGTGGACGGCCTCGACATATATTTCCTGCATATCCGTTCCCCGCATGAGAACGCCCGGCCACTGCTCCTGACCCATGGTTGGCCGGGATCAATATTGGAATTTATTGACGTTATCACTGCTTTTACGCACCCAGAAGATCATGGCGGAACGGAAGAAGATGCCTATCATCTTATCATTCCATCCCTACCCGGTTATGGCTTTTCTGGTAAACCGGCCCGCGCCGGATGGGATATTGAACGGATCGCGACTGCATGGGACGCGCTGATGCGCGCGCTGGGATATGATCGCTATTTTGCTCAAGGCGGTGACTGGGGTTCGGTTGTAACCACCGAAATGGCGGTGCAAAATCTCGGCGGCCTAGCGGCATTTCACAGCAATATGGTCTTGGCACCGCCTGATACCGCTAATCTGGCCAATGCCAGCGATGCAGAAAAGGCCGCATTGGCTAGGCTGCAATGGTATAAGCAGCATGATAATGGCTATGCCAAAATCCAGCAAACACGCCCGCAAACCCTGGGCTATGCACTGGCCGACTCACCTATTGGACAAATGGCGTGGATCTTGGAAAAATTCCGCAACTGGTCCGATGTTGGCGACGATATTGCCAGCGGTTTTGATATGGACCATCTGCTCGACAATATCTCGCTTTATTGGTTCACCAATTCGGGGGCATCTTCTGCGCGTTTATATTGGCACAGCTTTGGCAAGGGCAAAATGGAGCCCATAAACGTCCCCATGGGTGGCAGCATTTTCCCCAAAGAATTGTTCCAGACATCGCGCCGTTGGGCAGAAAAGCGCTATTCTAACATTATTCACTGGAACGTACTGGACAAAGGCGGGCATTTCGCAGCGTTTGAACAACCCGATATCTTTGTCCAAGAAGTCCGTTCCTGCTTTGCAAAAGCTGTTCTCTAAGCCACATCGCGGCTATTTACTATCTTCAACCAAACCCAATTGCGTTTCTACAAATTCGGCCTGACGACGATAATAGAAAAGGCGATTGGCAATTTTGCGCCAGCCATGCCCTTCATCAGGGATGCGGATAAAAGGTGCATCAATGCCATTGGCCCGCAATATCTTCACCATCGTCTCTGTTTCAGCAATGTCGATACGAGGATCTTTTACCCCATGGGAATAGAGCACTGGAACACGAATCTGATCAGCCTGTCGGATAGGAGAATTCACTGCGTAAAAGTCGCGCCATTTCTGCTCACCAATATCCCCATATTCAATACGGTCCGCTGCCTTCAAAGCAGGCGAAGCGACTTCCAATGCGGTGATCCAATCAGCCACACCGAATAAAGATATACCTGCAGCGAAGCTCTCAGGATAAGCCGCCAGGACTGCATTGACCATATAGCCGCCATAGCTTCCACCAGCGACAATGGCGCGGTTCGGGTCAACCAGCCCCTTGCTGCCCAAAGCGTCCAGCATATCAACCAGATCACGTACGCTATCCAGACGTTTTTCACGGTCATCCAGTTTTACATATGTGCGGCCAAAACCGGTTGAACCACGCACATTAGGTTCAAACACCGCAACGCCGCGCCCAACATGATATTGCACAATCGGGTCCCAGCTTGCGCGCGATTCAGCGGTGGGCCCGCCATGAACCAAGAACAAAACCGGCGGCGGCTCAGTGCCTGTATTGTCTGGCAAATAGAGCAGGCCCTGTAACATCACGCCGTCACGCGCGGCCATGCGTACCGATTGCGGCGCAACAAGGCTATCCGCATTCAGCCCGGCAAGGTTGGAGCGATAGCTATGCGTTAAAGCCCCATTTGCGATATCAAGCACATACAGATCGCCGGGCCTGTTATACCCGCTGACACGCACCAGCAATTTGCCGCTGTCGCCGGTGCAATCCAGACTGAAAACACCGTCCGGCATTTCAGGTATAGCAACCTTCTGGTCAGTCTCACGGTCATATATGGCCAAGGCATCGCGCCCGTTCTGGCCTGCCACCCATGCCAGATAGCGATCATTTGCGCCGCATAATGTTACCCCGCTAATATCTGCTTGTTCGGCGCTTTCAATATCTGAAATCGCGTCGGAAGAGATTGCGTAAAAAGCCAGTCGCTTAAACTCGCGATTCAGGTCCGTGGCGAAATAAAAGCCGCTGCTATCTGCGAGCCAGGCAAAACCGCCATCACCGTGATTGGCCCGCGATTTGGGGGCAGAAATTGTTTTGCGTTCGCCGCTTTCTATGTCGAGAAGGTGCAGATTGTCGCCATCTTCACCAACGGTTTCAGTAATGATGGCAAAGCGGCCATCAGGCGACAGCGACCGTGCGAAATTACCATAGCGCCCTTCATAGACTAGGCGGTCTTCACCGTTCAGGCTGGCGCGGTAGATATCGAAATCGAGGCCATTACGCGCTGTTGACGCATATACAAAAGATTCGCCATCAGCGGCAAAATCACCAAATACGCGGAAAGTGCCGCCTTTTGCTGGGAAAACACGCCGTTCGCTACTGCCATCGCTGGCTATAAAGAAATAGGCCTGTTGCTCATTGCCGTCATTATCTGCCCCGTAAAGCAGCCCTTTACCATCGGGTGACCAGCGGAAAAACCCGATGCCATTGCCGAATGTCAATTGCCTTGGCTGGCCACCGGCAGTAGGCATAGTCCATATCTGCGATGCCCCAGTGATATTGCTGGAAAAAGCGATAGTCTCTCCATCTGGTGAGAGCTGTGCGTCACCCGCGCCATTGGCCAGAAGAAAGCGGCTAATATCGGCAGGCTCATCCCCGGCAAGACCAACACTTATAGCCTCAATTTCTGGCTCAATGGCGTCAATAGAAAGATCTGGGCCTGATGTGCCGCCAAAACTTGCCTCTTTATCCTGTGCAGTTGCCGGCAAGGCAATACATGTTGCTGCAGCAACAGCTATAACAAATCGTAACATATGCAGGCCCTTTGTTTTTTACCGCGTCCTAGCTTAACGACCATTACAGCAATGGCAATTCGTAAAGAGTCTATGCGATCATGTGCAGCCTTTCCCTATATTGTTTTACGCAAGCAGGTTATAGGCTGCGCCTATGGCCGATAATCACTATCACCCAAGCACATTGCCAACAGAAATGATTCCGGTTTCCGGGCCATTTGTGCTGCTTGATGATGCCAGTGGCGGCGGGCCAGCGCGGCTATATACCCAGCCGGAAAATATCATTTGTGCTGAGGCCCGTGAAGAATTGGATAATGCTCTAGCGGCCATTGATACAGCGCGGTGCGGAAACTCTGGAAGGCCACCTCGCCATGTGGCGGGATATTTTGGCTATGAAGCAGGTCTGGCGCTTGAGCCCAAATTGCGCCCGCGTCTCGATGCTTTTCTGTCGCGTAAAAGCAGAGACATGACACCCTTATGCTGGTTTGGTGAATTTGCCGACTATGCCATACTGCCCGCCGACAATATTGATGACTGGTTAGCCGCGCAGCAGGGACCGCATAACGGTCCGGCAGATATGGGGGCATTTGCGACACAGCAAAGTCTGTCGGCATATGACGATCAATTTGCAGATATTATCGAAGCTATTCGCAGAGGGGATATCTATCAGGCCAATCTCACCATTCGCACTCATGCGCATTTTGATAGCTGCCCCATTGCTCTTTACCGCACTTTGCGGCGCTTTGGCGCAGCGCGCTATAGTGCGTTGGTTTATGATGGCACGCATTGGCTGCTCAGCCTTTCACCGGAATTGTTTTTTGCTTGTCACAAGGGCCGCATAACCACGCGACCAATGAAAGGGACATTACGCGCCAACCCCGATCATGCAGGGGATGCAGCGGCGGCGCGGGAATATTTTGCAAGAGACGACAAAAATCGTGCAGAGAATCTTATGATTGTCGATCTGCTGCGCAATGATCTGTCCCGTATTTGCGAGGCTGGCAGTGTCGTTACCAGAGACCTTTTTGCGGTCGAACATTATCCAACGGTTCACCAGATGGTCTCAACAATCTCTGGTCAGATGCAATCAGACATTGGGGCGCAAGATGTTATTCGTGCGCTTTTCCCGTGCGGATCGATAACCGGCGCACCCAAGATTCGCGCAATGGAGCTGATCGACGATATTGAAGCCACCCCGCGCGGGGTCTATTGCGGTGCCATTGGCCGCTTTGATGCTGTCGATCTGGACAAAGCGGCCAATGAGAGTGCTTTAAGCGGTGCCTTTAACGTGGCCATTCGTACCTTGCATTTTGCCCCGCAATCGCAAAGACTGACATTGGGTTTGGGCTCCGGCATTGTTGCAGATTCCAAAGCAGGGCCGGAATGGCGTGAATGTCTGGATAAAGGGGCTTTTGCAATGACAACAGCGCGTAAGGTTGATCTGATTGAGACAATGGCGCTCTATCCAGATAAAGGAATATTGCGGCTTGAGGCCCATTTGGCGCGGATGAAAGCCAGCGCCCAGCAATTGGCCTATCAATTTGACCGACATGCCGCCCGCAATGCCATTCAAGCAGCATGTTTCCACGCCATAAGCCCTGCCAAAATCCGGTTGCTGGTTAGTCGCGACGGCAATTTTGCAATCCAATCCATGCCGCTACAGCCCTTTGATAAGACACCGATACCCGTGCTTATGGCTGATATGCCTGTGGCCAGCAATGACCCGCGCCTAGCGCACAAAACAACTGACCGCGCATTTTACGACGATAGCCGCAGGTGCGCCATGAAGGATAGTGAGGCCGCCGAAGTGATTTTCTTCGATGCCGCGGGTTTCGCTTGTGAAGGAAGTTTCACCCATATCTTTGTGCGCCAAACAGACGCGCCCGAGAAAGGCCCGCAATATCTGACGCCGCCAATATCTCGGGGCATGCTCCCGGGAATTTTGCGCCAAGAGATGCTGGACGATAATAGTGCCGTGGAGCAGGATCTGGACAAGCAGGATATTGCTGTGGCAAGCGTTGATGGCCGATTGTTTCTGGGCAATTCTGTGCGCGGCCTTTTTGCTGTAACCCTGATAAATCGGCATTAACTCGGCACAAATAACCACTCTTGCGCATCGCTATCTTAATATAATCATCGACAATTTGATTGGTTTTGCTGTGACGCCATTCACAGAGATGAAAGTCTATCAAGGCTAAACAGCTAAGGTCAAAGCTGTTTGCATACTAAGCAGGCGTCCTTTTATCCCTTTTGGCCCCCTGTTTTGATCACCGTGTAACCATAACTGTTTTGATCACGAATAAGATGGTGAGTGTTGCGGCATCCCCAACCGCAATCAAAGGAAAGACAATGTTCGGTATTTTGAAAAACGAAGTAGTGCAGTATTTTGGTGTTGGTTTCGTTCTTGGCGCAGCAGCGTTATTTGCAGCACAACCACAAGAAGCGCGCGCCGAGATATTAGAAGACCTCTCTTTAGACAGCGCCGTTGAACATCTTGCATCCGTAACAACGCTTGCGAGCAAGAGCTGATTAGCGGTATCAGTTGTCAGATGAGAAATACCTCAAGGCACAGGATAAATAATGGCTGACCAAATCGGATTTTCCCTCAAAAAAATGTCACGCCATGTCGCACCCATGCTGTTAGCCAGCGGTGCGGTTTTTGGTGTTATGGCGATAGGCCCGCAAGTCATGGGCGTACCCGCAATGGCAGCAGAAAAAGCCTATAATCTTCCCTCTGCAAAAGTGCTGGCCAAAGAACCGCAAAAACTGCGCGTTGCTATATTTGCCGGTGGCTGTTTCTGGGGTGTCGAAGGTGTATTTAGCCATGTCAAAGGCGTGCGCTCTGTGCAGTCCGGCTATCATGGCGGCAACAAAGACGATGCAACCTATTATAAAGTCGCTTATGGCGTTACCCAACATGCAGAAGCCGTGCGTGTGGTCTATGACCCCAAGCAAGTGCGCTATACGGATTTGCTGCAAATCTTTTTCTCGGTAACGACAGACCCAACCCAGCTCAACCGCCAAGGACCAGATACTGGCCCGCAATATCGCAATGCGATTGTGCCGCTAAATACAGAACAAGCCAAAGCAGCGCGCGCCTATATTGCGCAATTGAAAAAGGCGAAGATTTTTGAACGCCCGATCGTCACCAAGATCGAGGCATATAAGACCTTCCACCTTGCAGAGGGTTATCATCAGGACTTTATGTTCAAAAACCCTGTTCACCCTTATATTGTCCGCTGGGACAGAGTGAAAGTTGCCAATTTAAAGGCCATGTTCCCGCAATTTTATCGCAGGCAGCCGGTACGCAACTGATCGTGCCGTTACGGCGCCTTTCTATATTGCACAATCTGTTTGCTTATCATTGCCCACGCGCAGGTTCCTGACTATATAATGGTCATGAGCAATCATAATCACCATAACCACCGTGAGCATGCTGGCGAAAATCTCGCTCTAGCGGCACAACAGGCGTTGGAGGCTAGCGGCGAACGCTGGACCGATATGCGCGCCACTGTCTTTTCCATTTTGGCATCCATGACCAAGCCTGCATCAGCTTATGATGTGGCTGATTTGGTTAGCCAAAAGCGCGGAAAAAGAGCTGCACCAAACAGCGTTTATCGCATATTGGATCTGTTCGTAGAGAATAATCTTGCGAGTCGTGTAGAATGCGCAAATGCCTATATCGCGAACCCGCATCCTGATTGTCAGCATGATTGTATTTTTATGATTTGCGATGGATGTGGCAGCGTCACGCATATTGATGATGATAGCCTTTCCGGCGGATTACGCGACGTTGCGAGCAAAGCGGGATTTGCAAATATCCGCCCGGTTATCGAAGTGCGCGGACATTGCGGCAATTGCAATTAACACTAAATTTGACCAATTTATTTGACACTACTAGTGTCAACTTAACTTGATTCTGCATTCGTTAAGGTTCGACAATCTCTAACGCATGCATTACATTTATAGAAACTAGGGGGGATTCGATGCCAAAATCAGAACAGCAACCGGCCGCAGCACCGGAAACACCGTTGCTGGACACCGTGCAATACCCCTCTGACCTGCGCAAATTAAAGCCAGGGCAAATGCGCCAGCTATGCGATGAGCTGCGTCAGGAAATGATCTCTGCCGTTTCTGTTACAGGCGGGCATTTGGGCGCTGGCCTTGGTGTGGTCGAGCTGACAGCAGCAATCCATTATGTTTTTAATACGCCTGATGACCGGCTGATCTTTGACGTTGGTCATCAATGCTATCCGCACAAAATCCTGACCGGACGGCGCGACCGCATCCGCACGCTGCGCAAGGGTGGCGGCTTGTCCGGGTTTACCAAGCGCGCGGAAAGCGAATATGATCCATTTGGCGCAGCGCATAGCTCGACATCAATCAGTGCTGCACTGGGCTTTGCCATTGCCAATAAGCTGAACGATGCGCCCGGCAAGGGCATTGCGGTGATTGGCGACGGCGCGATGAGCGCTGGCATGGCTTATGAAGCAATGAACAATGCCGAGGCGGCCGGCAACCGTCTGGTCGTTATATTGAACGATAATGATATGTCGATCGCACCGCCCGTTGGCGGGCTGTCTGGCTATCTGGCGCGGCTTATCTCTTCTTCGGAATATATGGGGCTGCGTTCACTCGCCAGCAAAATGACCTCCAAAATCTCCCGCCGTGTGCATAAGGGCCTTTCCAAAGCCGAAAGCCATACGCGCGGCATGGTCACTGGCGGCACCTTGTTTGAAGAGCTTGGCTTCTATTATGTTGGCCCGATTGATGGTCATAATCTTGATCATCTTTTGCCGGTGTTGGAAAATGTGCGCGATGCAGAAGAAGGACCGATATTGGTCCATGTCGTCACACAAAAGGGCAAGGGCTATGCCCCTGCTGAGCAATCAGCGGACAAATATCACGGCGTTGCCAAATTTGATGTGGTCACCGGCAAGCAGGATAAAGGCGCTGGTGGCGGGCCACCAGCCTATCAAAATGTTTTTGGCGAAACACTGGCCAAGCTGGCCGAGACTGACAAACGCATCTGCGCCATTACCGCCGCAATGCCATCAGGCACCGGCGTTGACAAATTCGCCGCGGCACACCCTAATCGCAGCTTTGATGTTGGCATTGCAGAACAGCATGGCGTCACCTTTGCTGCTGGCTTGGCTGCTCAAGGTATGCGCCCCTTTGCCGCGATCTACTCAACCTTCCTACAGCGTGCCTATGACCAAGTTGTGCATGATGTTGCCATTCAGAACCTGCCTGTCCGCTTTGCGATAGATCGTGCAGGTCTGGTCGGCGCAGATGGTTGCACCCATGCAGGCTCGTTCGATATCGCCTATCTGGCCACCCTGCCCAATATGGTGGTCATGGCTGCTGCCGATGAAGCAGAATTGGCGCACATGACATATACTGCCGCCGAATATGATGATGGGCCCATTGCCTTTCGTTATCCGCGCGGCGCGGGTACGGGCGTCACCATTCCTGAGACACTTGAAAAGCTGGAAATCGGCAAGGGGCGTATTGTCCGTGAGGGTAAGAAAGTCGCCATTTTGTCGCTCGGCACCCGTTTGGGCGAAGCACAAAAGGCCGCCGATGCGCTGGATGCCAAAGGCCTGTCCACCACGGTTGCCGATCTGCGCTTTGCCAAACCGCTCGATGAAAAACTGATCGCCAAATTGCTCTCTACCCATGATGTATGCATCACGGTGGAAGAGGCTGCAGTCGGCGGTTTTGGCGCACATGTGCTAACCATGGCATCAGACCTTGGCTTGACCGATGCTGGCCTCAAGCTGCGCACCATGCGTCTGCCCGATAGCTTCCAAGACCAAGATGCTCCAGACAAGCAATATGCCGAGGCCGGATTGGACGCAGATGCTATGGTAGATACGGTGCTAAAAGCATTGCGCCATAACAGCGCTGGAGTCGACGCAGCAGAAACCGGCGCCCGCGCCTGAGCATATGGTCAAACTTGCTCTTGCTCTCTGCCTCTTCATCCACTTTGCTTTACCCGTCCATGCCAAGGCATTTTATGCGGAAGTACGCAAGCAAGATCAGCCAGAGGCACAACTGACAGTTGAAGAACTGCGGGAAGATATTGAGAATAAACCATGGGATAGTTTTTACATATTGGCGGCAGCGCTGGTAAGGGAAGGTAATTATCAGGAGGCAGGCAAATGGTTTTACATTGGCCAGATGCGCGGACGTGCCTTTATCAACTGCCAGCCCGTTACACCGGATGGTGACCCAGCTTTGCTAGCATCCCTCAACTATACATTGGGGTCAGAAATTAATCCTGTTATTTATAGCAGTATAAAAGGTGCGATTGAAGTGATTGATGCAGCTTTGGCATGGGAAGCGAGTCATCCTGACCCAAGGCTACCGTTATTAGAATGCGCCAAGGCTATGCAATCTGTACGCGAGGACAAATTGAAGCAGCGCCAGTGGACTTTGGATAATGCAGCAAAAATTCGTGCTGATCGTGAGGAAAGTGGATTACCCAATAGTCCAGAATAACCCGATCTTTCGCTATAGTCTAAATATTAGCTATATATGTGCGCTCCTGTTTATTACAGCTTTGTTCTGCTGGAACGGCAACCGCCACGTGCAATCTATTGCCTGACCCCATATATAGCGAGATCACAAAATGGGAGGAAAAGCATGTTCCACGTGCCCAAAAGATGAACCACACGCCGCAATAGCCCACTTGATCTTATGGCAGGCTTAGCGCAGATTGTTCATGAGGGAGATTGGCGATGGAACCATGGGCCATTACTACAATCACAGTCATGATATTGGCGATTTTTGCTGCAACCGCCATAGCAACCTTACTGGATGTGTTTGGCATTAGGCGTCTGCCGGAAGAGTATCGCAAACCCCTATTTGGCGCACTTATATTAGAGGTTGTGGGCATAGTGTTATGGCAGGTGGATTTTCGGCCTGATGATAGCTCCGGCAATAGCGATGATGAAACGACTGTTACCACAAGTTCCAGCGCTAGCGGCGCGACTACGCCAAATGGTCTAACGGGCGAAATTTCAAACGGGTCTGAACAACCCGAAAATACAAATCCCAGTGATACCATCGACGATGACAACGCTCCAGCCAGCGACAACAGTGATGGCGAAAATAGTGGGAATATAGGTGGCGGGGGAACAGATGCTGACGTCGACACTGCCATTGATGGGCAAAGCAGCACCACAGTCGCAAGCGACGATGCGGTACAGCTTTGGGCGCATGGTGCAGACCAAAAATCAGGAGCCTTGGGGCAAAAACCACCTGGTGCAGCGGCTTTGAGCGCCGATTATCCGGGTTGTGTGAAAAGTGTTTTAGACCGCGATACGCCCTTCCCGCCTTATACCACAAGCAAGGCCTATGATTGTGCCAAAAATGTCGAGCAGTTTCGCACGCTTTATATTTCGCCCTATTATGAGCGCAAAAAGCTATATGATGAAAGGCTGGTCAAATGGGACAAGCAATTGGTCAACGCGCTGGATGATGTCTCCATCGAACGGCGACGCTATATTAAACGCGAAAAAGATCGGCTGAATGACAGCGCTTCAGGCGAATTGTCGATAGTTGCAGAAATTGATAGGCGCAGCCTTAACGACAAGGACTATTGCGCCACCAACAATTGCCAAAAACCCTAAGCAACAGCCAGAACATGGTGTGGATTATTCCGGTGTCGCAGCCTGTGCTTCGCGGCCATCGCCCTCCGGTGCAGCGATCACGTCACGCACAACCTGGCCCTTATCAACCGTGTTGGTTTCTGCATCGCCCACAGTAGAACGAATCGCAGTGTCGGAATCGCCAGCACGCCGCAAAGCCTGCTGTTCAATCGCGCTGCGTGCAGCTGGTCCGCCAAAAAGAGCTTCCAGCGCTTGCTCACTGGCCACACGTTGCTGTGAAGGGGCAACACCGGGACGCGGGGGCACAAGAGCGAAGTCTGGTGGAATCACCAATGGTGCCTGACGTGAAACGGCAAATTCATCAGGCCGTTCACGATCAAGAATTCCACTTGTACCGCAACCGGCCAGCATTGTTGTCAGCACCAAAGCCGTACCCATTTTCTGCCAGTTTTTCATATTATTCTCCATATTCATACCGCTCATAAGGCGCTTAGGCCCCTTCGGTCAATTCCTTGCGCTTGTCCTCGCCGATGAACAGCGCACGTGCAAGCAATATTAATACCCCGATGGTGATCATGGCATCTGCCAAGTTAAATATCAGAAAGGGCCGGAAATCACCAAAATGCAAATCGGCATAATCAATCACATAGCCCAGCCTGGCCCGATCAAGAATATTGCCCAAGGCCCCGCCCAATATCATGGCCAATGCCATGATGTCGCCGCGCAGCTTTTCGCGATATATCCATACCAGAACAATGGCTGCAATCAAAGCTGTCAACGCGACCAATAGCCAACGTTGATGCTCATTCTGCGCAGTCAACATGCCCAGTGACACGCCATAATTCTCTGCCCATGTCAGATTAAAAAACGGCACCAGCTCTATGGATCGTCGTGATTCCAGTGATAGCGGCACAACGACCATATATTTCACTGCCTGATCAACCGCGAAAATGACCAGCGCCAATATGATGCCCTGTATCCGATAGCTTTTCACTTGGGCTTGCGTAATCGCCATAACCTTATCCATTCAACACGCTGTCACAGCGGCTGCACAATGCGCCATCTTCTGGCACATCAGGGATTAACCGCCAGCAACGGCCACATTTATGATGCGTGGTTTTGGTGACGGCTATTTCTGTTCCGTCGGACACGCCCGCAATAATGCACAGTTCGGCAAATTCGTCTGGCGTTACGGGCAAATCAGCAAGCGGATAAACAATATCTGCCTCAAGGCTGGAACGTATTGTCTTTTCACGACGCAATGGCTCGATAGCTTCGTTGACAGTGTGGCGGACCGTGCTGAGTTTCTGCCATTTGTCAGCCAAATCTGCATTGTACCAACCAGAATCAACGTCTGGCCATTCCTGCAAATGCACGCTTTCACCCTCTGGATAGCGCGTCATCCAGATTTCTTCCGCGGTGAACACCAAAACGGGGGCAATATAGCGGGTTAGCGCTTCAAAGAGGATGTTGACTACGGTGCGATAGGCGCGGCGCGTTTGTGTGCCATGCGGCATATGTGGCCCGACATCGCAATAGAGGCAATCTTTGCGGATATCGAAGAAAAAGGCCGAAAGATCGTCATTCACAAAATCGCTAATCGCGCGGACATATTTGCCAAACGCAAAGTCATTGACCGCTTGTTTAAGCCCGGCATCCAGTTCGGCAAGCCGGTGCAGAATATAGCGCTCCAGCTCTGGCAAATCATCATAAGCGGTTGCCTCATTAGCCGCGTCATAATCGGCCAACGCGCCCAGCATATAGCGGAATGTATTGCGCAGCTTGCGATAGCTGTCCGATACGGTTTTTAGAATCTCATCGCCAATGCGGTGATCTTCGGTAAAGTCCACACTCGCCGCCCAAAGGCGCAATATATCGGCCCCTTGCGCGTTGATAACCTTTTTCGGGTCCAGCGTATTGCCCAGAGATTTGGACATTTTGCGGCCCGTTTTGTCGAGCGTCATGCCATGAGTCAGCACCGCCTTATAGGGCGCGCGGCCACGGGTGCCGCAGCTTTCAAGCAGGCTGGATTGGAACCAGCCACGATGCTGATCGCTGCCTTCCAGATACAGGTCCGCTGGCGATTGATGGTCCGGCCAATTGCCGCTTTCCAGCACAAAACTGTGTGTGCACCCACTGTCAAACCACACGTCTAAAATGTCGTTGACCACCTCATAATCCGCCAGGTCATGGTCCGCGCCCAGCAATGCCTGATGATCCGCATCAAACCATGCATCCGCGCCGCCAGCCTGAAACGCTGCAATAATCCGCGCATTAACCGCTGGATCATTCAGATAGTCGCCGCTTTTGCGGTTTACATAAAGCGCGATTGGCACGCCCCATGCCCGTTGCCGGGAGAGCACCCAATCGGGCCGGCCCTCAACCATGGATTCCAAGCGGCGTTTGCCGCGCTCCGGCACGAAACGCACTGTATTGCGGATTTCATCCAGCGCGACATCGCGCAGACTTGGGTTCACGCCCTTACCATGGCCCACGCCCTCATCGGTCAGGGCTGAGCCCTGAGCTTGTCGAAGGGGCAAAGCCCGTTTGTCCGCACTAGTGAGACGCCCTTCGACAAGCTCAGGGCTAACGGTATCTGCGTCATTGCGCACATGCTCCGGCAGCGGCGTATCCATGGGCACAAACCATTGCGGCGTACAGCGATAGATAATCTTGGCCTTTGATCGCCAGCTGTGCGGATAGCTATGCTTAAAATCATCGGCGGACAGCAACGCACCCGCCGCGCGCAAATCATTACAGATCGGACCATTGGCCGCGGTGAATTTTGTATTGATGACACTGCCCGAACGTGCATCACCGCGCGGCAACCATGCCCAATCCGCACGATAAACGCCATCAGCCTCCACCGCAAAAACGGGGTTCAGGCCATTGGCCTTACACAGATCAAAATCGTCCTCACCATGATCGGGCGCCATATGGACAAGGCCGGTGCCCGCATCAGTGGTGACAAAGCTGGAACCATCAAGGAACGGGCGCGGGCGTGTGAAAAATTCCGCCAATTCAGCATCGCGATTGATGGAAGGAATATGCTCAAGCCCCTCTCCTTCAGGGGAGGATTTGGGGTGGGGGCTGTCAATCTGGTCAGGCGCGTGTGGCTCGTCCCCACCCTCGGTCCCTCCCCTGAAGGGGAGGGAGGAAGAAAAGGCATCCGCCATAGGGTGCTTAGCCATAGCTCCGGCAAGTTGGGAGCCTTTTATTGTTTGCGCTGATTCAAGATTATAATTGCCATCTTCAAACTCAAACTCGCTTAGCCGTAAATCAACTTCACCTGAAATCGACTTTAGCCAATTTTCAAAACGCGTTGCGAATTGCTCTAGCAAGGGCTTCGCAATAAGAACTTTGAAGTCATCACCTAGAAAGTCAATTGAAGGGTTCTGCTTTAAAAAAGTTGCAACGGCTTCACGATCTCCATGCGTATCAACACAAAGAGTGGCCACGACATATTTAACATCCGCGCCAAAGGCCAAAGCCTGATTAACCGGAATGGTCCATGGTGTGGTTGTCCAGATGACCGCATGAACTTTTTCACCCTTGGCGATCAGCTCTTGAATTGCCGGACAATTCGGCGCTTCAATAATCTCAAACGCCACATCGATCTGGGTGGAAATAATATCCTCATATTCCACTTCAGCTTCAGCCAGTGCGGTTTTTTCAACAGGCGACCACATGATCGGCTTGGCCCCGCGATAAAGCTGGCCATTTTCCGCAAATTTCAGCAGCTCGCTGACAATTGTGGTTTCGGCCGTATAATCCATGGTGAGATAGGGCTTGTCCCACTCCCCCATAATGCCCAGCCGCTGAAACTGCTCACGCTGCACATTCACCCAATTATCGGCATAGCTGCGGCATTCGGCGCGAAATTCGCTGGCTGGAACCTCATCTTTATTGCGCTTTTTCTTGCGATATTGCTCTTCAATCTTCCATTCGATCGGCAGGCCATGGCAATCCCAGCCCGGCACATAAGGCGCATCTTTGCCCAGCAGGCTTTGCGTGCGCACCACCAGGTCTTTTAGCGTCTTGTTCAGCGCATGGCCGATATGAATATCACCATTGGCATAAGGCGGGCCATCATGCAGGATGAACTTCTCTTTGCCCGCACGGCGTTTGCGCAGCGTTTCATACAGTTTTTCATCACGCCAGCGCGCCAAAATGCCCGGCTCTTTATTGGCCAAACCCGCGCGCATGGGGAAATCCGTCTTCGGCAGGAAGACAGTATCTTTATAATCCACGGTTTCAGATGATGTTTGCTCGCTCATAGACAATGGCGATTAAGGCCGGTTGCCATCAGACGCAAGCGATTCCCGCGCTTTATCGCAATCCTTGGCCATCTGACCTTTCAATGCGTCAAGATCATCAAATTTTGCCTCACCGCGCAGAAAGTGGTGCAGCGCGACAGAAATCGTCTGGCCGTATAAATCTTCGGCAAAGTCAAAGAAATAGGGCTCCAGCAATTCCTTTGGCGGTTCAAATTGTGGGCGGATACCCAAATTGGCCGCGCCGTGCAGCACCCGGCCATCGGCCAAAGTGCCTGTCACCGCATAAACGCCATATTTGGGGCGCAGATATTGGCCCATATCCAAATTGGCTGTGGGATAGCCCAGCAAGCGGCCATTTTTATCGCCATGCTGCACTTTGGCTTCAACCGCAAAAGGGCGTGTCATTAGCGCTGATGCGGCCTGCGGATCACCGGCTTGCAACGCGGCGCGAATACGGCTTGAAGAAATGACAGCATCATCGGCAACCGGACTGACCGCTCTGGCTCGCAAGCCCAGCATCGCGCCATAGCCATGCAGCAGCGCAATATCGCCTTTTGCGCCTTGGCCAAAGCTGAAATCTTCGCCCGTAACCACGCCATATGCGCCGAACTGATCAACCAAGAGAGACGCAATAAAATCATCCGCTTTTGTGGCCGCCATAGCGCCATCAAAATCCAGCACCAGCATGGCATCCGCACCGGCAGCGGCAAAAAGCCGTTGCCTCTGGTCCAGACTGGTGAGGCGAAAAGGCGGTGTGTCAGGGCGGAAATGCCGCACGGGATGCGGATCAAAAGTGGCGATAATCGCCTTTCGCCCTTCGGCGCGCGCCCAGGCAATTGCTTCGCCCGCAACCGCCTGATGCCCGGCATGGAAACCGTCGAAATTGCCAAGCGCGATAATGGCACCGCGAAATTCGGGCGGAAAAGCCTGATTGCTGTCCAATCTTGGGATTGTCGGCGCAAATGGAGTGATTGATGTCATAATCGCTGCGTTATGGGATTGGCTCTGCCGGATCAACAATCAGATTCATTTGTTCATCTTTGGCAATCTGCAATTGCGTGGGCGTCATGGGCTGCAAACCGGCGCGCAATATGCGCAACAAGTTGCCGCCCATCACTGCGCGAATCTCCTCTTTGCTAAACCCTTCATTCAGCAGTGCCTGCGTTACTTGCAGCAATTGCGACGTGTCAAAGCGCGTGGTGACATAACCATCAAAATCACTGCCCAGACCGACATGGTCTATGCCCACCAGATCGCGCACATGCTTCATGGCTCTGGCGGCATCAACCGGGTCCGTACTGCAAATCGCGCCTTCCCAATAGCCGATGCCGATCAGGCCGCCCGTAAAGGCAACGCCGCGAATCTCCTCATCGCTTAAATTGCGGTTTACGTCGCATGTTGCCTGAACCCCGCCATGGCTGGACACAATGGGCCGCCGCGCGCGGCTGATAATCTCTGCAACGGCCGGATGGCTGGCATGAGCGATATCAATGATGATGCCCATTTCTTCCATACGGTCCATCACTTGCCGCCCAAAATCAGTAAGCGCTCCCTTTTCCTCCCCATGCATGGAGCCGGCCAGCTTATTATCAAAAAAATGGGTGAAGCCGGACATGCGCAGACCCTTGGCATAGAGTCTGTCCAGATTGGCAATATCCCCTTCTAGACTGTGCAGCCCTTCGCCGGAAAATAACGCGCCCATTATGCGCCCGTCTTTCGCGCGAGCGGCCAGCAGAGCATCAATATCTTGCGGGCTACGGATCAGTCGCAATTGGCCGTCAGAGCGCTTCGCCACTGCCTCCAACCGCGCACCATGCCAAGCCATACGCTCAAATCGTGAAAACCATGTGCGCATTGGCTGTAGTTGCGCAATGGCGAGCAGGGTAATATTGTCGCTATCAGCTGAATTGCTGTCATAATTCTGGCCCTTGGGCGTTTTGGTGACGGAGGAGAAAATCTGCAAGCCCACATTGCCTTGCTGCAAGCGGGGCAGGTCCATCTGGCCATAATCAACCGCGTCATCCAGTTCGCGTTTCCACAATAATGTGTCTGAATGCATGTCACCAATGAACAGCTCTTGGTGCAGCGCTTTGGCTTCGGCGCTAATTTCCAGCAATGTTTCATCAGTGACCAGATTGGCCTCTGCCTCAAATTTTGGCGGCAATATCACAAAGACGTAAAGCGCCGCCACCAACAGCGCCAATATGACGCTGATGCCTGTCCATTTCAGAAATTTGCGCATAGCCCGCCCCTCATCATCCTGTCCTGCTTTGCATATCCATCCGGCCTTTTGCCAAGCCGGTTATTGCATGGGCAGGTTACGCACCAAAGTTGCAAAGGTGAAGGAAGGAATAGGTCCGATTGTCGGATGATCCTGCGCCGCATGATGTTCACTGGCCGATTCGCGCCAAAGCACCTGGTCAAAATCGTCCATCACAGTGTCGCCAATCGCGTCCATATGCACCCGCGACACCTCTATCCGGTCAGCCATAGGTAAAAACAGATGATAGATTTCCGCCCCGCCAATAATGCAGATTTCGGCTTCGCCAGCCAGATGGTCAAGCGCATGCTGAACCGATGATACGCGCTCCGCGCCATCGGCTTGCCAATCATCATTGCGGGTCAGAACAATATGCCGCCGCCCCGGCAGCAGGCCAGGCAGACTGTCAAACGTCTTGCGGCCCATGACCATAGGCTTGCCCATAGTCTCTTGCTTAAACCGCTTTAGATCAGCCGGAATGCGCCATGGCAAAGCGCCATCATGGCCGATAACGCCATTATCCGCGCGCGCAAGCCAGAGCGATATGATCGGTTTTGCCGCCATTAGAGCAGCCGCGTGACATGGCCCATTTTGCGGCCCTCACGCGCTTCACGCTTGCCATAAAGATGCAGATGCGCGCCCTGATCGCCCATAAGATCAGGCCATTTATCAATATCATGGCCGATCAGATTTTGCATCTCTGCGCCGCCTTCGATCAAACGGGTATCGCCAAGCGGTAGACCGCAAATCGCGCGGATATGGTTTTCAAATTGGCTGGTCAGCGCGCCCTCAATCGTCCAATGGCCGCTATTATGCACGCGCGGTGCCATTTCATTGAACAATGGCCCGTCTTTGCATGCAAAAAATTCAATCGCCAAAACGCCTATATAATCCAATCGTTCAGCGATTTTGCGCGCCAATGCGCGGGCCGCAGGAATATGCACCGCTACATCTTCGCCGCCCGGCACAATAGAATGGCGCAAAATACCGCCTTCATGGGTATTTTGGGGCGCATCCCAAAAACGCATGCCGCCATCAGCGCTACGCGCAATTAACAGCGAAAATTCCGCATCAAAATTGACAAAGCCTTCGACCAGAACATCATTGCCGCCCAGATCTTCCCATTTTTGCTGAATGGCCGCTGCGTCAAGTATCTCCCCTGCTTGCAGCCGGATTTGGCCCTTGCCATCATAGCCCATACGGTCGCTTTTGATGATTGCTGGCGTGCCGATTGTCTCTATGGCGGCGGCCAGTTCCTGCGCATTGGTGGCGCGAGCATAGGGCGCGCAGCCTCCCCCCAAATCGCTGACAAAGCTCTTTTCATTCCACCGGCTTTGGCCAATTTCCAATGCGCGGGCATTGGGGTGTAGGGGCACTTCGCGGCCAATCACTTCCAGCGCCGAGCCAGGCAGATTTTCCCATTCATAAGTGACGACATCGCATTCCTTGGCAAAAGCGGATAATGCCGCCATGTCATCAAACGCGCCGGCCACAAATTTGGTCGCCACTTGCGCGGCAGGGCCAGTTTCCTCTTGCCCAAAAACATGACAGCGATAGCCAAGTTGCGATGCCGCCTGAATCAGCATTCGCCCCAATTGGCCGCAGCCAACTATGCCAATGGTGCTGCCCGGCGGTAATGTTGATATTGCCCTGTCGCTCATCGCGGATCATTCCCGACATTTGCGGTCTGCGCCGCACGAAAATCGTCTAAGCGCTGCGCCAGCTGTGGATCATTAATAGCCAAAATTGCCGCTGCCAACAGCGCCGCATTTTTGGCCCCCGCATCACCAATCGCCAAGGTGCCGACAGGAATGCCGCCCGGCATTTGCGCGATGGATAACAGACTGTCCATGCCGTCCAATGCTCTGGATTGTACGGGCACGCCCAGCACGGGCAAACGTGTCATGCTGGCCACCATGCCCGGCAAATGCGCCGCGCCGCCTGCCCCGGCAATAATCACCTTATACCCTGCATCGACCGCGCCCTCGGCAAATGCCACCATACGCTGAGGCGTGCGGTGTGCCGATACGATGCGCGGCATATGGCTGATGCCAAGCTGTTCAAGGATTTTGGCGGCATGTTCCATGGTCGGCCAGTCGGACTGGCTGCCCATGATGATTGCCACATCTATATTGCCATTATCGGGCATATTGCCTCCTAAAGGGAGCGGCCAAAGGTCCGCTTGAGAAGCGCTTTTCCTTACGGCTTAATCCTTGCTCTGGCAATGGCGATGCGATGCAAATTGTCTAACGCTCTGATAGATAATAACGTTCGCGTGCATTCAGCGCATCATCCAGATCATAAACAATCGGCTGTCCGGTCGGGATTTCCAGCCCGGTTATATCGTCATCAGATATGCCGGACAAATGTTTGACCAATGCCCGCAAGCTGTTGCCATGCGCAGAGATCAGCACCCGCTTGCCCGCTTTCAGGTCCGGCGCAATCCGCTCCTCCCAATAAGGCAGCACGCGCTCTATTGTGTTTTTCAAGCTTTCAGCCAGCGGCACATCTATGCCCGCATAACGCGGATCGTCTGACATCTGAAACGGCGAATCAGCATCCATGGGCGGCGGCGGTGTGTCAAAGCTGCGCCGCCAGATATGCACTTGCTCATCGCCATGCTTATCCCGGGTTTCCTGCTTGTTCAGGCCGGTCAGGCCGCCATAATGCCGCTCGTTCAGTCGATAATCCTTTTCCACCGGCAGCCATAAGCGGTCCATCTCCTCCAACGCCATATTCAGTGTTTTCACTGCGCGGGTTTGCAAGGAGGTAAAGCATTGATCAAATTCCAACCCCTTTTCGCGCATCAAAACACCCGCTGCGCGCGCCTCTGCTGCGCCTTTTTCAGTAACATCAACATCCCACCAGCCGGTGAAGCGGTTTTCCAGATTCCATTGTGATTGGCCGTGGCGGATAAGAACGAGCTGGGGCATATCAATTTCCTGTTACTATAAAATTCATGGCTATGGCTGTGTAATTGCTTGGCGGGTAAAGACCAGCGGGAAAATCAGATTACGGCGATTTTGCGCGTGCCGGGCGGCGGCGGGTCATGCGGCGGGCCAGCAAAGCATTGCGCCATGCCCATCCATTGATGCGCAATCGCGCCGGTCACAGCTAGATCCGTATCGGCAATATTGCGCGTCTGGGTCACCACCTGACAAAATTCCTCTGCTTTGCCGCTAATATGCTCCTCAGCAACATCCTCACCATATGTCCATAATGCACCCGATGGCGCGGTCAGTTCAAGATAGGGCATTGCGGAGGGAACATCCATTTTGCGGTTTTTATATGTCCAGCCAAATGTATTGACGCCCAGCACCACAATATTGCGAATATGGTCGCCATTTTGCCGTTTCTGACCAAGCGCATCATAAAGCGCCTGCGCATGCGCCCAGCTTTCCATCAAACGCGCGGTGATGGATGAGCGCGCGCTCATGCTAGGCCCTGCCCATGCGACGCGCTGTTTGGGGTCTGCTGCTGCAAAATGGTCGGCCAAAATGGGGTAAAAAGCGGCCCACTCAGCCACCAAAGCCGGGCCGGACAGGCCGCTGAGATAATCCGCTTCAAAAGCGCTCATTCCGCCCTTGGCAACCGCAGAACCCGCTTGTGCAAAGAAATCACGAAAGCCCGCTTCATCGGTTAGCGAAAGATCAGCCGCGATATTCCAGACATGCAAATGTCGCAATATGGCATCTCCGCTCCAGCCCTTAAACGCTGTCGGCTTGGCCAGCGCATCGCCATCCAGCGCAGATACCAGCCTATGAATGGCATCGCATTCGCTGCGGAAATCTTGGGCTTGCTGCATCATCTCTATCCTGTTTCGCTCTCTTTACTGTGCGCTATCTTCATTGGGCCGTTTTCTTCAAAAACATCAGCATCACCAGCCGCGCATCTTTATCGCTCTTGCCAAAGCCCGGTCCGGCATCATGAAACAGCCATGGGCTGAACAGGATAAGTCGGTTAAAACGCATTGGGGCGGTCATCACCTTTTCCCAGCGTGCAGGCTTATTTGTGTCGGCATTGACCGTTTGCTCGACCGCAGCATTGACATCATCAAAGCCGGATTTGGCCAGCGCCTCCGGCATTGTCGGGATACGCTCCAATCCACTCGGTTTATGGCGGAAAAAGCTGGTGCCGCCTTTGCAATGTTCTGGTTCGCTCAAATACAAGATGCCCGAATAGTCGCACGGGTCAATATGCACACCGGTTACGCCCTTGTCCGCCTTTTTGGTGATGCGGCAATGGCCGTGCAGCGTGCTGCTGTCCCCGGTAACGGAGACGCCGATAGTGTGCGATAATTTGTCGTTCAGCCCCGTAATATCCAGCGCATTATCAGATGTAATGCCAGGATAATTGCCGCGTTTATTTGCCGGATTATAATCCAGCGCCAGCGCCGCCCTGCGCACAGCATAAGGGTCGGCCAGAAAATCGTCCAAAATGATGATGGAAGGTAGCGCCATATCTCTGGTCTATCGGGCCGCTCGATAAATGAAAAGGGGCAGCAAAAGAAAAGAGCGCACAACATAAAAGGCCGCGCCAGCGATTTGGCGCGACCTTTTTCTGCGTCACATTCGGTAATGGAAAGCGTCTTTATCAGGCCGCTTTATAAAAAGTCTCGCCCTTATCGGCCTTCTCACGGAAAGACATTGGCGGGTTGAAACGCTCACCATGTTTCTGTGCCAGACTGTCAGCGATACGGACAAAATTATCAACGCCCATAGTGTCGATATGGCTCATCGGCCCGCCAGTCCATGGCGCAAAGCCCCAGCCGAAGATCGCTCCCAGATCAGCAGATTGCGGGTCGCTCACCACCTCTTCATGATAGCATTGCGCTGTGGCGATCAACTGAATGAACATAAGGCGCTGCTGCACTTCCTCAACACTGGGCTGCACCTCGGCGGGCGGGAAGTGATCGGTAATACCCTTCCACAGGCCCTTTTTATTGCCCTTATCATCATAGTCATAAAAGCCCGCGCCAAAGCGTCGGCCAGAGCGGCCCAGCTTATTGACCATCAGCTCAAACAAATCCTCATTGCCCGATGGCTTATACTCGTCGCCCAATTCTTCCTTGGTTGATTGCATCACGTCATAGCCCAGCTTCAAAGTGGTCTCATCCACCACAGCGAGCGGACCGATCGGCATGCCCATATGCACGGCGGCATTTTCGATCAACGTCATGGAAACGCCTTCGGAAATCATCAGCATCGCTTCACCGGCATAAGGCGGGAAAACGCGGTTGGTGTAAAACCCGCGCACATCTTTCACCACGATAGGCGTTTTGCGGATTTTTGCGTTATAATCCAGCGCAACGGCCAGCGCTTTGTCGCCAGTCTTTTCGCCCGGGATAATTTCCAGCAACGGCATTTTCTCAACCGGTGAGAAAAAGTGCATGCCAATAAACTGGTCAGGGCGTTCGGAATGTTTCGCCAGACCTGTGATTGGCAAGGTTGAGGTGTTGGACGCGAAAATGACGTCCTTGCCGATAACCGCTTCTGTTTTCTTAATCACATCGGCTTTGACATCTGGACGTTCAAACACCGCTTCGATAATCAAATCAACATCTTTCAGATCATCATAATTATCAGTCGGCGTGATGCGCGCCATAAAGGCATCGGCCTTTTCCTGCGTCATCTTGCCGCGCTTCACCGCTTTGTCGACAATCTTCTGACTATAGGCCACGGCTTTTTGCGCATCCTCAACACTGCGGTCGAGCACGATCACATCCATGCCGCCCTTGGCTGTAACATGGGTGATGCCCGATCCCATCAGGCCGCCGCCCAATACGCCGACCTTTTTCAAATCAGATGCTGGTACATCTTGCGGACGAGCGGCACCTTTTTCGGCAGCCTGTTTATTGATGAACAATGTGCGGATCATGTTCTTGGCATTGGGGCCAGACAGCAATTTGGTGAAATATTTTGATTCCACGCGCAGTGCTGTATCAATCGGCAACATAGAACCTTCATACAGACAGGATAATATTGCCTGAATTGCCGGATAATTGCCCTTTGACTGTTTGAGAGCCATGGTTGATGCGCCCATATAGAGCGGTACAGAACGCGGATCCATCGAGCCGGCTCCGCCGGGGAATTTAAAGCCTTTTTTGTCCCATGGCGCACTGGCCTTAGGATTGTCTTTGACCCATTGTTTGGCCTTTGCCACCACTTGATCAGCGGGCGCAACTTCATTGACAACGCCTTGCGCCAAGGCTGCTTGCGGATTGGCTGGTTTGCCGGACATGATCATCATGCCAGCACCTTGCAGACCGATGAGACGTGGCAAACGCTGTGTGCCGCCACCGCCGGGCAGAAGGCCGACCTGGCTTTCAGGCAGGCCAAGCTGGATTTTCGGATGATCGGCACATACACGGTAATGACACGCCAAAGCCAGTTCCAAACCGCCGCCCAGCGCCAAACCATTAAGAGCACAGGCAACCGGCTTTGCATGCGCTGCACCTTTGACCAGATCCTTATTGCTGTTGCCGCAAGTTTCCATCTTACGCAATGTTGCATTCAACGCCCAGGCACCTTCAAAGGCTTCGGCCATTGTGGTCGCCTTGGTGGCGCCCAGCATGTTGAGGTCAGCACCGGCCAGAAAGCCCGATGCCTTACCCGATGTAATCACCAGCCCCTTAATATCGTCATTGCCGATAAATTCGTCGATGAATTTCGGGAAATCCGCCATCAAATCGGCATTCCATACGTTCATGGACTGGCCCGGCAGATCAATGGTCATCAGCACAATGCCGTCATCATCAATATCAATGCTAAAACTTTTATAGGTCATATTCTTATTCCTGCATTCTCAAAACCCGTTCATGCTGCGCCTATTACAAACGTTGCCCTTTTGGATATTAAAAAGGCGGCACTGTTACAGGCTGATAGCAAAGGGTATATTTTTAACGGTTCACACGCGCTCAATAATCGTGGCGATGCCCATGCCGCCGCCAATGCACAATGTGGTCAGCGCGGTGGATTTGCCTGTACGCTCCAGCTCATCCAGCACCGTGCCCAGAACCATTGCGCCGGTCGCACCCAGCGGGTGGCCCATGGCAATCGCGCCGCCATTGACGTTGATCTCACTATGGTCAACGGACAAGGCATCCATGAAGCGCAATACCACGGCGGCAAAGGCTTCATTCAATTCCCAAAGATCAATGTCGCTCTTGCTCATGCCCGCACGGTCCAGTGCCTTTTGTGCGGCGAATTCAGGACCGGTCAACATGATGGTCGGTTCTGAGCCGATAGCAGCCATAGAGACGATGCGTGCTCGCGGCTTAATGTCGTATTTTGCTGCAGCGCCTTCATTACCGATCAATACGGCCGCAGAGCCATCAACAATACCGGAAGAATTGCCCGCATGGTGAACATGGTTGATTTTCTCAACATCAGGGTGCTTCAAAATCGCGACATCGTTAAAGCCGGGCATTTGCTCGCCCATCATTTGGAACGCTGGATTTAACGCGCCCAATGATTGCATATCGGTTTCTGGCCGCATCAGTTCGTCATGGTCGAGAATGACCTCACCAATAACGTCGCGGATCGGCAAGATGGATTTTGCAAATCGACCTTCATCCCATGCCATTTTGGCGCGCTTCTGGCTCTCCACAGCATAGGCGTCAACATCATCACGGCTATAGCCATATTTTGATGCAATCAAATCGGCAGAAATGCCTTGCGGCACCATATATTCTTTAAAGCCCAAAGCAGGGTCTGCCATGCCGCCCATGCCATCTGAACCCATGGGAATGCGGCTCATAGCCTCAACACCGCCGCCAATGGCCAGATCAGCTTCGCCCGACGCAATTTTGCCTGCAGCAATATTAACGGCTTCTAATCCTGAACCACAAAAGCGGTTCACCTGAATAGCCGAAGTCGTCTGCGCATAGCCTGCATCCAATACGGCAGACCGAGAGATGACCGCGCCTTGCTCACCCACAGGTGAAACACAGCCAAATGCAACATCTTCTACAGCGTCAGCGGGCAGATCATTACGATCGCGCACAGAGCCTAATACCTGACTTGCCAGATTGAGCGCTGTAATTTCATGCAGTGACCCGTCTTTGCGGCCCTTGCCGCGCGGGGAACGGACCGCATCATAAATAAAGGCGTCGGTCATGCGAATTTTCCTTATTCTTCAAACTAAAGGGATCATAAGGCTGCATAGGGGGCATGCGGCCATGTGATATGTTGGAGCGCTTATTATCCTTTGCAACCCGGCCATGCAAGCCGTTTAATCGAATGATTAAACAATTGCTGGTGGCTTTTTGATGCAATGTAGCGGTCGTTACGCGCTCGACCAAAAAGCGCTGAGAGGCGACCAAACGCATTTGTCGAATCATAGCCCATTGTGCAAGCTTAGTTCTGGACTTGGGTATTTCCTTGATTATGCAGGAATATAGCAACTGTGCTGAACAATTTGTTTCAGTGCTGTCTCTAATTATCATGCGGGCATATTTCCGTCCGCAATCTCGGGGGAATTTCTGATGTTGAAGCTCGAAAATGTTACACATGTTTATCCAAATGGCACCAAGGCTCTGGACAATGTAACGCTTGAAATTCCCAAAGGGATGTTTGGCCTGCTTGGGCCAAATGGTGCGGGCAAATCGACATTGATGCGTACGGTTGCAACTTTGCAGACCCCGACACAGGGCTCCATTCATTTTGGCGATCTCGACATTCTGGCCGAACCGGAAAAGCTCCGCGAGACCTTAGGCTATTTGCCGCAGGACTTTGGCGTTTACCCGCGTGTCAGCGCCTATGCCATGCTGGAGCATATGACTGTACTGAAAGGGATAGCCAATAAGGCCGACCGCAAACTGACCGTCGAAACACTGCTTAATCAGACCAATTTATGGGATGTACGCAACAAAGCCATTGCCGGTTTTTCAGGCGGTATGCGCCAGCGTTTTGGCATTGCGCAAGCATTGATCGGCAATCCTGAACTGATCATTGTCGATGAACCCACGGCCGGACTTGACCCTGAAGAACGCAACCGTTTCCTCAACCTGCTGGCCGCTATTGGCGAAAATGTGGTCATTATTCTTTCCACCCATATCGTAGAAGATGTTGCCGATCTTTGCCCGAAAGCCGCCGTCATTGCGCAAGGGCAAATCCGTCTAGAAGGTGCTCCTCACGAACTTATGGCCAATGTCGCAGGCAAAGTCTGGGCCAAGACAATCATGCGCGATGAGCTGGATGAATATAAAGCAAAATATGATGTCATATCGACCCGATTATTCGCAGGCGAACTCATCATCCATATTCATAATGAGAATGACCCTGCAAATGGCTTTGCTCAGGTCGATGGCGGGCTTGAGGATGTCTATTTCTCCACGCTGGCCGCCACCCGTCGCAGCGACATTGCAGCCTGAGGGGGGATAGAGTCATGTTTGCCAATATTGCCGCATTCGAATTTCGATATCAGCTAAAAAACCCGGTTTTCTGGGTTGTCGCCATATTATTCTTCCTATTGACCTTTGCTTCGGTCACCTGGGATAATGTGCAGATCGGTTCTGGTGGGAATGTCAACGTCAACAGCCCATTGGCCATATTGCGTGTACACAGCATATTGACGATCTTTTATATGTTCGTAACCACAGCTTTTGTGGCCAATGTGGTATTGCGCGATAGTGAAAGCGGCTTTGGACCTATGGTGCTCTCCACCAGGGTTTCAAAATTTGACTATTTAATCGGCCGTTTCACTGGTGCCTTCGCTATTGCATGTGTTGCGTTTCTGTTCGTACCTCTGGCTATCTTCATTGGCTCATTCGCGCCATGGCTCGACCCCGAAACTCTAGGGCCCAATAAGCTATCCTATTATGCATTTGCCTATTTCGTGATTGCGATACCGGGCATTTTCCTGACATCGGCCATCTTCTTCGCCGTAGCAACCATCACACGTTCGATGATGTACAGCTATATTGCTGTCGTTATCTTTATGGTTCTGTATCTGACAATCATTGGCGTCCTGTCATCAAAGGCAGAGTTACGATATCTGACCGCATATGTTGATCCTTTTGGCAGCGGCGCCCTTGCCAATGTTACCCGCTATTGGACGGCTGCCGAAAGCAATACGCAATTACCGCCATTTTCTGGAGAATTGCTCTATAACCGCGTGCTGTGGACTGCCATTGGTCTGGGTGCATTATTCTTTGCCTTTGCACGCTTCAGCTTTGCGCAAAAAGGGGCAAGCAAGCGGCAAATGCGCCGGGAAGCCAAAAAGGCGCAAAAGCTCTCTGCCACGCCTCCCCAAATCGCCAGTATTTTGCCCGCCACCAATGTGCGCAGCGCAGCCATGTCGCAGCTTTGGGCACAAATGCGGCTGGAAATGCGCATGGTGATGCGCAGCCCCGCATTTTTTGTCCTTATCTTCATCGGCCTGATCAATACTCTTGCTGGGCTGGCGTTCGGTGCGGAGGCCTATGGTGCTCCTGCCCATCCCAGAACCTTTCTCTACATCTCCATCATGCTGGGTACATTCACTCTGTTCCCCATCATCATATCCATCTATTATGCAGGTGAGCTGGTCTGGCGCGACCGAGACCGCAAGATGCACGAGATTATTGACGCAACGCCATTGCCCAATTGGGGTTATATGGTGCCAAAAACAATTGGCGTCAGTCTGGTGCTGTTCTTTGCTCTATTGATGGGTTCACTAGCCGGTATTTTGATCCAACTCATTCGCGGACCAGAAGCCATTAATGTTGTCCAGCATTTGACCTGGTATGTCTTGCCCAATGGCATAGATATGATCATTCTGGCTGTCTTGGCCGTATTCATTCAGGCACTCAGCCCAAACAAATATATCGGCTGGGCACTCATGGTGCTCTATATTGTCGCAAGCATTATATTTACCGCTATAGGCTTGGGCCACCCACTCGTCCTTTATGGCAATGGTGCGCCAACTCCGGCTTTCTCAGATATCAATGGTGATAATATCAACACCGCTCTGGGCTGGTGGCTTCGCCTTTACTGGGGTGCATTCGCTGTGCTGCTCGCCATTGGTGCGCATCTGCTATGGCGGCGCGGCACGGAACATAGCCTTATGCCCCGTATTAGGCAGATACCCCGCAGGTTGATTTCCGGTGCCGGAATATTGGCATTGGGCGCGACCGGTGTTGCCGCAGCCACAGGCGCGAATATCTATTACAATACCAATGTGCTGAATGATTATCGCACGCCTGATGATATCGAAAAAGCACTGGCAGAATATGAGAAAAAATATCTGAAATATGAATCGGTGCTGCAACCTTCGGTTACCGACATTGCTATAAACGCAGATCTTTATCCGTATCAGAAACGTGCTGAATTTACCGGCACCTATCAATTGATTAATGATACCGGTGCGTCTGTCGAGCAGTTGCATGTCAGGCTGCCCGACCCGAATATTGAAGTAATCGACCTCAAAGTGCTGGGCGCAAAACGCACATTGGATGATGGCGAATATAAATATTATATTTTCACATTCGATACGCCCTTAGCGCCCAATGCTAAGGCCAGCCTGTCTTTCACGACACGCCGTGAGCAAAAGGGTTTACCTGCGCTGGGCGATGATACGCGTCTGGTGCGTAATGGTACGTTCTTGAACAATAGCGAATTTGCCCCGCAGATCGGTATGGATCGCAACGGCTTGTTGCAAGACCGTGCAACCCGCCGCAGCTATGACCTTGAGCCAGAACTGCGCTTGGCTAAGCTGGAGGATGAATCGGCCCGAAACCGCAATTATGTTGGCAATGCCGATTGGGTAAGTTCCGATATCACCATCACCACACGCGCTGACCAGATCGCTATAGCGCCCGGCAGCAAGGTGAGCGACACAGTCTCTGGTGACAGACGCACAGCGCGCTTTACATCAACCTCGCCAATATTGGCATTCTTCTCCATTCAATCTGCAGATTTTGAAGTGAAGAGCCGCAGCGTTGATGGTGTAGAGCTGAGTGTCTATTATCATGATAGCCATGATTACAATGTTGAGCGTATGCTAAAGGCTGCCGAAGCGTCTCTGGCCTATTATAAAACCAATTATGGGCCTTATCAGTTCGACCATGCACGGATTATCGAATTTCCAGGCTATGCCAGCTTTGCTCAGGCTTTTGCCGGTACTATGCCCTATTCGGAAGCCATCGGATTTATCGCCAATATGGATGATAGCGACGATATCGACTTTGTAACCTATGTGGTGGCGCATGAAATTGCTCACCAATATTGGGCGCATCAACTGATCAGCGCTGACCAGCAAGGTGGCACGATATTGGTCGAAACAATGGCGCAATATTCGGCGCTAATGGTGATGAAAGAGCTGTACGGCGAAGACAAGATTCGCCGCTTCCTGAAATTTGAACTGGACCGCTATCTAAATTCACGCGGTGCAGAAGTGATTGAGGAATTGCCGCTCTATCGTGTTGAGAACCAGCCTTATATCCATTATCGCAAAGGCGCAGTGGCTATGTATTTATTGCAGGACAGGTTAGGTGAAAAACGCATGAACGCAGTGTTTGCGGACTTGCTCGACCGTTATCGTTTCAAGAGCCAGCCTTATGCCAGTTCGCTGGATCTGGTGAATGGTTTGAAAACATTGGCGCGCAATCCCGGTGAAGAGGCCCTGATTGTCGATTTGCTGGAAAAGATCACAATTTACGATCTGAAAGCAGAAGACGCGAGCACCAAGAAGACTGGTGACAAGACATGGACAACCACCTTCACCGTCAAAGCGGACAAATTCTATGCTGATGGATTGGGCAAGGAAACCAAGGCCAAGCTGTCAGACATTATAGATGTTGGTGCCTTTACTGAACGGCCAGGCAATGAGGTATTTGCGAAGGCCAACGTGCTCTCAATGGCGCGTCAGCAAATACGGTCCGGTGAGCAGAAAATCACCATCGTGACGGACAAGAAACCAAGCTTTGTTGGTATCGACCCATATAACAAATATATCGACCGCAATAGCGATGATAATGTGACCGATGTAGAGGACGAAACGGGCGCCTGATGGAGCGAGAGGGATGATACTGCGTGGTGCACAAACAAAAGCAATATGCACACCGGCAGAAAATGGAGGCCCGAGCCGGAATCGAACCGGCGTGCACGGATTTGCAATCCGCTGCGTCACCACTCCGCCATCGAGCCTCGCTTGCGAAATATAAGTGGACGCTGGAGCGGGGCAATGTGCGCCTTTTGTCGGAAAGTCAAGCCGGTTGGTGTGATTGTGGCTAGAGAATTTGGCGCAGTGTTGCCACTTAGCAATAGACAGGTTTCACATAGCCAACTTAGACCGAGAAAGCACAGCGTCCAATATGTACGTTTGTGCTAGACCGTCTAAGGGTTTGCAGTGCTATAGCTTTGCCGATAAGGAAAACCCGTTTTGGCGAATTTAAGGATTTGAACAAAAACACCGCCTAAATGGCAATACTGACTTCAATAATGGCCACGTAGCCCCAAAGAATAGAAATAAGGACCAATATGATCGACAGCCTATCCCGTTCACAGCCTTCGCGCCAGAATGATGGTTTTGCCGATGCCCGCCGCGCCATGGTGAACAGTCAGCTGCGGACCAGCGATGTCAATACACCTGCCATCATTCAGATTATGAATAGCGTGCCGCGTGAGGAATATGTCCCTGAAAGCAAGCGCAGCTTTGCCTATATCGACCGCGCCGTACAGATCGCTAAAGACCGCGTATTAAACCCGCCGGTTACACATGGCTTGATGTTGGAACGTGCAGCAGCACGCGTCGATGACAATGTGCTGATTATCGGTGCCAATACAGGCTATCTGGCTGCGTTGCTTGCACCTTATACGGCATCAGTCACCGCGTTGGAGGAAGATGATGATCTGTTCTCCACATTGAACAATATTATGAAAGACAGCGCCAAGGTCACAGCTGTTAAGGGCAATCTGGCCGATGGGTATAAAGGGGATGCGCCTTATTCGCTGATCTTGATTGATGGAGCGGTCGACCATATTCCAGCAGCGATCACCAAGCAATTGGCAGAAAACGGGCGTATTATATGCGGTTTTTCTGACAATGGTGTGATGCGTTTGGCGGAGGGCCGTGTTTCAAGCGATGGCACCGTCAATCTGAATAGCTATGCAGATGCCGATATTGCACAGCTAACGGCTTTTACCAAAGCGGCAGAATATCGCTTCGCCTAAGATTGTGAGCGTTTGGGGTAATCGGGATGAGAAACGGCCAGAGCAATGAATGGAAGCGGCCAGAGCAATGAATGGAAGATCGAAAATGACAGCCTTTAAATGCTTCTCCATGGTTTCATGCGCCGCATTGGTCGCTGGCCTGATGGCAGCTCCTGCTCAAGCTGAAACGCTTAGAGAAGCTCTGATGGCGGCCTATCAGAAAAACCCGACATTAACCGGTGCCAGGGCACAGCAACGCGCAACAGATGAAGGTGTCCCCATCGCGCTGGCCGATGGCCGGCCGAACAGCTCTGCCAATGCGACATATCAGGAAAATATCGTCGTCAATGCCAACGCCTTTACTGCACCTTCGCGGCAATTAACCTCCTCAATAAACCTGAATGTGCCCATCTATTCTGGCGGCAGCGTACGCAATGCGGTGAACGCCGCCAAAGTGCGGGTTGGCGCGGGTCAGGCAGATTTGCGCGGCACGGAATCGTCGATATTCAGCCAGACAGTCGCGGCATATATGGATGTCATCCGTGACACCGCCATCGTTGATCTAAACCGCACACAGGTTCGCGTGTTGGAGGTCAATTTACAGGCGACATCAGACCGTTTTGAAATTGGCGACCTGACACGCACAGATGTTGCCCAGTCTCAAGCACGTTTGGCGATTGCCATGAGTGACTTGCAGACTGCAGAATCCAATCTGATCCGCAGCAAAGAGGTCTATGTGCAGATTGTCGGCAATGCGCCGGTCGATCTTGCCGCGCCGCCGCCATTGCCCGGTTTGCCCGAAGAGCCAAATATGGCTGTTGCCATCGCGCTTGAAAGCAATCCCGATTTGCTCGCAGCAAAAGAGCGTATTGCAGCGGCAGAATATGATGTGAAGGCTGCACGCGGAACGCGCAAGCCATCTGTATCAGCCTTTGCGCAAGGTGCTTATGCCAATTTTCTCGGCACGTTGGGGGGCAATATTCCCGGGGTGAATTTCATTCAGGAACAGTCCAATGCGCAATTGGGTGTAACGCTCAATGTTCCTATCTATCAAGGTGGCCGCCCCGGCGCACAAATTCGTCAGGCACAGGCCCGTTCGGGCGTAGCGATTGAGCAGGAAATCGCGGTCGAGCGTAACATCATTTCGCAAACGCGCGCATCCTATGCCAGTTGGAAAGCATCGCTACAGGTCATCGCGTCTTCAGAAGAAGCGGTAAAAGCCAATGCTCTTTCACTGGAAGGTGTACGCGCTGAAAACAGTGTCGGCAACCGGACAATCCTCGACATATTAAATGCCGAACAGGAATTGCTGAACAGTCAGGTGCAATTGGTGATCGCTCGGCGCAATGCCTATGTCGCAGGCTTTACGCTCTTGGCGTCTATGGGCCGTGCAGAGGCGCGTGATCTGGGGCTGGAAGGCGGCGTGCTGTATGATCCTGAGATTAATTATAATCGCGTGCGCAAAAAGTTGAACGATTATGCAACCGATCCTAACCCAACAGCGCAAGCCACGCGCACAGTGGACACACCGGCGCAGAGCGTGCCATTGGTCGGTCCACCTGCACCCAAAACACCATGATGCGATATATTGTGGCGTAAAGCGATAATGCGCCGCCTATGCTGAAATAGTTACCGCGCTTGCCAGCATGCATGCGGCAAGTTATTATGGTTAATAGCAGGACTTTTTGGGGATCAGGCCGTTGGCTCACGATAATACAGAACCCAGCGTTGAGGAAATCCTCGCTTCCATCAAAAAAGTGATGGCAGCGGATAGCAAAGCTGCGCGCAAAACCAGTGATTCCGCGCCTTCTTATCGCAAATTGTCGCGTGGTGATGATGAGCCTGTTCTTGAACTAGGCGCATTTCAGGAGTCTGTCGACAGTGATGATGAGCAAGATGATTCGGCTGAGGCACTAATCGCTAAAGACCAGATTGATTCGGTGCGTGCGTCCCTCGCTGCTCTGTCCACCTTGTCCGAGCCGGGCAAGGCACCGCAAATCGTTCGCTCTGGTGAAACGTCATTAGAAGGCTTGATCCGCGACATGTTGCGCCCATTACTAAAAGAATGGCTGGACGATAATCTGCCAACACTGGTCGAGCATATGGTCGCTGACGAAATTAAACGCATTACCCGCAAAGGGTAAATTGCCCGTGGCCCGAATGGCCAATATTACAGCACCTTTGGAAAATCGCTCACCGCTCTGTCCTGATTAGCGAAAGATTCCCATTTTACTGTCACAATCAATTTGCTAGCAATGATGGCTATGACAATATCATCAAAATTGCTCGCTTCGGCTGCGCTCGCTATTGCAGCGCCAGCATTAATCTCTCCAGCTTTGGCCGATCCGCTCACCGCGCAGGACCTTGCAACATTGGAACGTGTCGGCGCGCCTAATGTTAGCGCGGATGGCGAGCATCTGGTGTATAGTGTTACCAGCACTGACCCTGAAAGCTATGAGCGATCTACGCGTCTGTTTTTGCGCGAATTTGGCGGAGCCAGCGCTGCATCAACGCCTTATGTCATTGGCGATCTTGATGGGGCCAGCGAGCATAGTCCGACATTTGCACCTGATGATGAGGGCGTATATTTCCTCTCAGACAAAAGCGGCAGTGAGCAGCTTTGGTATGTCGCTGACAGCGGGGAGACCAAACAGGTAACCGACCTAGCCGTTGATATTGCAGGATATCAGGTTTCGCCAGATGGCAAGAAGGTCGCCATCTGGGCCGATGTAAAGCTCGGCAAAATGCCATCTGACGCGCCCGATGCAAAAGCGGCTAATGCTGGTTCTGGCCGCGCCTATGATCGTATCTTTGTGCGCCATTGGTCAAGCTGGGAAGTGAATGACGAATATTCGCGTATCTTTGTCTATGATTTGACAGCCAATGGCCAGTTGGATGCACAAAGCGGCCGCGACATATTGAAAAATCTGGAGGGTGACGCGCCTACCAAGCCTTTTGGCGGCGGCGAAGAAATCAGCTGGTCACCGGACAGTTCCACCATTGCCTTCACATTGCGCATTGCCAATGCCGATGAACCGCGCTCGACCAATACCGACATCTATCTGGCCAACGCGGATGGTACTGGCCCTGTTGTCAACATTACTGCGGATAATCTGGCAACCGATACCATGCCAATATTCTCTCCTGATGGCAGCAAAATCGCTTATGCCGCTATGGCGCGGCCAGGTTATGAAAGTGACAAGCTAACACTCACAATATTGGATATTGACGCGCAAACGCGCAAATCTGTCACCAGCGCATGGGATCGTTCTGTCGGTTCAATTATATGGGAGCAAGACGGCAATGGGCTTATCGTCACGGTGCAGGACGTATTGGACCATCCCGCCTATCGCGTTGATGCCAATAGCGGCAATGCCGTGCGCCTTACCGGCCCGGGTAATGTTCGCAATGTCACCCCATTGGGCCGGGCAAGCTATGTCTATACCCGCAATGACCTGAACACGCCGACCGATATATATATCCAGCGTGGCCGCGCTGCGCCGCGTAACCTTAGCAATGCGAACAGCGCAAGACTGGCAAAAATTGACAGAGTTTCTGCAGAGCGTTTCAGCTTTGCAGGTGCTGGCGGTGATACTGTTTGGGGGCAGATCATCAAACCAGAGGGTGTAGAGGGCAAGTTGCCGCTCTTGTTCCTAGTGCATGGTGGCCCGCAAGGATCATTTGGCAATGGTTGGTCAACCCGCTGGAACCCAAAAGTCATGGCTGCACAAGGCTATGCCGTGGTGACGGTCGATTTCCATGGCAGCGCTGGATATGGTCAGGACTTTATGGACTCTATCAATCAGGATTGGGGTGGAAAGCCGCTTGAAGACTTAAAACTCGGACTTGCCGCAGCAGGGCGCGAAGACGCCCAGATCGACACCAAAAACGCCTGTGCATTGGGCGCCAGCTATGGCGGCTATATGATGAACTGGATTTCCGGCCAGTGGAATGACGGGTTTAAATGCATCATCAACCATGCCGGTCTGTTCGACATGCGCAGCTTTTACTATGCGACCGAAGAATTATGGTTCCCAGCTTGGGATTTTGGCGGCTCTTACGAAGAACAGCGCGATCTTTATGAGAAATGGAATCCGGTCAATCATGTCAATAATTGGCAAACGCCCACACTTGTCATCCATGGCGAAAAAGACTTTCGCGTTCCTTATGGCCAATCACTCATGGCCTATACGGCTTTGCAGGAGAAAGGCATTGATTCCCGCCTGCTCGTTTTCCCAGATGAAAACCATTGGATACTAAAAGGCAAAAACTCTGTGCAATGGCATGATGAGGTCTTTGGCTGGGCTAATCGCTACCTCAAAGAACAAAGGTGATAGCAATAATATTTGCAGAATCTTGTTGCGCTTAAGTATCGATTATTGACCCTCGCAATATTTTGCCGCAGTCTTAAGCGGGATTTTGAGGGAGCGTCTTTAATGAATATCTGGAGCAAGTGTTTTCGACCTGCTTTTTTGGCAATAGCTGCAATGGCTTTAACATTGATGGCTGGGTCGCAAGTTTCTGCACAAGAAACAGCAAAGCCACCAGCGGCCGAAAAAGCATCTTCGCCCAAGGCGAAAAAAGCTAAGAAGCCGGCGAAGAAATTGCCAGTTGAGGCTTTTGCTCAACTGGACTTTATGGACAAAGCAACCCTTTCTCCAGATGGGCGTTTTATTGCTGCTCTGATTGTTGTCGATGGTGGACGGCGGATAGCTATTTTCCCTACAACCTCTAATAGCAGCCAGAAGATGGTGGCACTACAAACACCGGATGACATGAATATCCGTTGGTTGCGTTGGGTTTCCAATGATTATGTCTTGGTCGGGGTTTCCGCGCTGGTCGATTTTGGCAGCAAGACACAACAGGCTTATGTTTCGCGGCTTTTGTCGGTGCGCCGGTCTGATGGTGCGATAGAACGGCCTCTTTGGGATAAAAAGGGTCAAGATTCAGCAGATCTTTTATGGGTAGACCCCAATGGTAGCGGCGACGTATTGATCGGTGCGCAAGGCAGTATTTACACAAATGATGAAGACTTTTGGCCATCTGTCTATCGCGTCAACATACCCACTGGCAAAGTATCGCGCGAAAAAAAGGGGATTCCCAATGTCCAGTCATGGGGAGTCGATGCTCGCGGCAATATCCGTTATGCAATTGCCAATAAGGACCGTAATGGCCAACAATCTTTGCTCTATAGAGGCGAAGAAGAGCGTAACTTTCGGACGACGCAACGATCTAATATCGTAAATTTTGATTCAGTAGAACTGCCTTTTACCTTTGTGCCTGGCACGGATAACGGTCTGTTCGTAGAAGAAGATGAAGACGGCAAATCAGTAGTTAAAGAGATAAACTTGAAAAGTCAGGAAGAGGTCGGCATTCGCCATTCACTTCCAGAATTGGATATTATCAGCCCGCGCCTCTCTTTTGATCGTCAGACCATTTTGGGTTTCCGTACATCCAATAAAGACAATCCTTATCATTGGACGAACGAGACATTGTCTGCGGTCCAAAGTTATTTGGAAGAGAATGTGAAAGGCGCCCAGCCACAAATTGTCAGCTATGATCGCGATCTTAACTGGTTCCTTATATGGCTCAGTTCCCCTAGCAATCCTGGACTTTATTATATCTATAATCATGAGCAACAGGCATTGCAGCTTTTGGCCAAAGCCAATGAGCAAATCGGTACCAAGCGGCTCGCTAAACCGCGCTATGTTAGTTACGAGGCGCGTGATGGTCTAAAAATTGAAGGCGTTCTTACCTTGCCCAAAGGTGTTGAGGCCAAGAACCTTCCACTCATATTAATGCCACATGGCGGGCCATGGGCAGCAGATTATGTGCGTTACGATTATTGGGCACAATTCTTGGCCAATCGCGGCTATGCCGTTTTGCAACCCAACTTCCGTGGTTCAACAGGCTATGGCAAAGCCTTTTTGGAAAAAGGATATGGCCAAATGGGCCTTGCCATGCAGGACGACTTAACCGACGGCGTTCTTCACCTCGCCAATAAAGGCATTATTGACCAAAGCCGCGTGTGCATCGTCGGGGCATCCTATGGTGGCTATGCTGCAATGTGGGGGATTATAAAAGATCCTGATATGTACCGCTGCGCTATATCTATTGCTGGCGTGTCAAATCTGCGCCGCGAAGTGAATGATTTTGGTGGGTCACTGCTGGAACGCACCTTTAAAAGTCAATGGGGCCGTATGAGTGAGGATTTCTCTGCGGTATCGCCAGCAAGGGCGGCAGACCGCGTAAAGTCACCGCTTTTGTTGATCCATGGTAAACGTGATGAAACCGTAGATTATAAGCAATCTGTGCTTATGGAAGACAAAATGCGCGATGCCGGCAAAGATGTTGAGATGTTGATTCTCGATAAGGCAGACCATTTTTTTGAACGACAGGATGATCGTATTGCCCTGCTTTCGGCGATGGAGACATTCCTGATGAAGCATAATCCGCCTGATTAAGCATCAGACCATCGGCAAATTATAAGGGGCGGTCCATCTGCCCCTTTTTTGTGGAACCGGTTTTGGTGCAGCCTTTGCGGCATTCATGGGGCAAATAGCGGCTTGCCTCTGATAAGTCAGGCTGGCAGAGGGAAAGTTATGACCCAGAGCAAACACCTTGATAAGAATTTCGACCCTGCCGCCATTGAAGCCCGTTGGTACGCCCATTGGGAGGAGAAAGGCCTGTTCCGGCCTGAGCGTGATGATTGTGAGCCTTTCACCATCGTCAATCCGCCGCCCAATGTAACCGGCAAATTGCATATCGGCCATGCGCTCGACAACACGTTGCAGGATATCATTATCCGCTATGAACGGCTGCGCGGCAAGGATGCACTTTGGGTGGTGGGCACTGACCATGCCGGCATCGCCACGCAAATGGTGGTTGAACGCCAGCTCAATGAACAGGGCGAGAAGCGGACCGATTATAGCCGCGATGATTTCATCAAAAAGGTCTGGGCCTGGAAAGAGGAAAGCGGCGGCACCATCACGCAGCAATTGCGGCGCCTTGGCTGTTCCATGGACTGGTCAAATGAACGCTTCACCATGGATGAAGGCTTTACCCGCGCAGTCGTCAAAGTCTTTGTCGATCTGTATAATAAAGGCCTGATCTACCGCGACAAAAGACTGGTCAATTGGGACCCGGCATTAAAAACCGCGATCAGCGATCTTGAAGTCGAAACGACTGACGTCAAAGGCCATTTCTGGCATTTCAAATATCCATTGGCTGCCGATGAAAACGGAAACGCCGTCACGCTGGCTGATGGCCGCGACTATATTGAGGTTGCCACCACACGGCCCGAAACCATGTTGGCCGACATGGCCGTGGCGGTGCACCCTGATGATGAACGCTATGCCAGTGTTGTGGGCAAGCATGTGCTGCTGCCGATCACAGGCCGCCGCGTGCCGATTGTGGCGGATGAACATGCCGACCCTGAATTGGGCAGCGGCGCAGTGAAGATCACGCCCGGGCATGATTTTAACGATTTTGATGTCGGCAAACGCGCAGGCTTTGCCCCTGCCGACATGCTCAATATGCTCGATGGAGACGCCAATGTCTGCCAGACTGCTGACTGGCTAGTACCCGAGGAATTTATCGGCCTGCACCGCTTCAAACGCGATGGCGTGGACGGTGCGCGAGAGCTGGTGGTGCAGCGTTTGAAAGATGACGGACTGTTGATTCCACACATCACCACAACCAAAAAGGGCGAAGAGGTCATTCTCGATGCCGAACCCCGCACCATCGCCACACCCTATGGCGATCGCGGCGGCGTAGTGATTGAACCATGGCTGACCGATCAATGGTATGTCGATGCTGAAACATTGGCGCAGCCTGCAATCAAAGCCGTACGCGATGGCGATATAGAAATCGTCCCCAAAACTTGGGAAAAAACCTGGTTCAACTGGATGGAGAATATCCAGCCCTGGTGTGTGAGCAGACAGCTATGGTGGGGGCATCGGATACCGGTTTGGTATGGGCCTGCCCGTGACGAGTCCGGTCGACTGGTGTCCTACATGGATGAACAAGTTCAAGCGGATCACTCGATTTCGGAAACCAGTAGCTCGAAGAACAAGGCTTTTGTGGCGTTGGATGAGCAAGACGCACTCCGACAGGCTCGCGAGTTCTACGGCAATAAATACGAAATTAAGTTCGATTACACGCGGAATTTTTGTCGAGCAACAAATGACACAGTGACTCTCACGCAGGACCCTGACGTCCTCGATACATGGTTTTCCTCCGCACTTTGGCCCTTCGCCACTATTGGCTGGCCGGATGATCTGATAGATAATCGTCATTCCGAACTTGTTTCGGAGTCTAGTGGCAGGGGAAATTCTGAAGAGATCCTGAAACAAGTTCAGGATGACGAAAAGTGGGTTCCCAAACCCGGCACGGACCTTGCCCGTCATTACCCTAATGATCTGCTGATTTCCGGCTTTGATATCCTCTTTTTCTGGGATGCACGTATGGCGATGCAGGGGATAGAATTTATGGGTGAAGTGCCGTGGAAGCGGCTTTATCTGCATGGTCTGGTCCGCGCTGCGGATGGCAGCAAAATGTCGAAATCCAAGGGCAATACGGTCGATCCGCTGGGTCTGATTGACGAATATGGTGCTGATGCGCTGCGCTTCTTCATGGCGGCGATGGAAAGCCAGGGGCGCGACATCAAAATGGATGAAAGCCGCGTCACCGGCTATCGCAACTTTGCCACCAAATTGTGGAATGCGGCCCGCTATTGCCAATCTAACGGCATCAGCGCCAGCGCCAGCATATCTGCGCCGCCGGCCAAGCTAGCGGCCAACCAATGGATTATTGGCGAAGTGGCCGAGACAGTGAAAGCCATGGACAAGGCACTGGCCGATCTGCGTTTCGATCTGGCCGCCGATACCATCTATCAATTCACCTGGAGCCGCTTTTGCGATTGGTATCTGGAGTTGATTAAGCCGGTATTTGCGAGCGAAGATGTCAATCCAGCCCGTCAAGAAACTATCGAGGTTGCAGGTTGGGCACTCGATCAAATATTGGTCATGCTCCATCCGTTCATGCCCTTCATCACCGAGGAGCTATGGCAGCAATTGGGCGAGCGCGAGGATTATCCCATTATCACGGCACAATGGCCGCAGCCTGAGGCAGAATTACAGCCCCGTGCGATAGCGGCGATTGACTGGGTGATTGATCTGACCACATCGGTACGTGCCGCGAAAAACGAGCTGGGCATATCACCGGGTGAAAAACTGGCGGCATGGTGCCCTGCGCCATCACCCATTGCCAAGGCGACCGTGGAACGCAGCGCAGCAGCGATTGAGCGGCTGGCGCGCATAACGCCGGTGCACTTTGCTGATGCGCCTGATGGCCCAGCGATCCAGATCAGCGCTGGTGATGATATATTCATCATCCCGCTCGATGGACTGATTGATATTGAGGCAGAAAAAGCCCGCCTGACCAAAGCATTGGAGGCTGCAAGCAAAGAAGCAAAATCGCTGGAAGGGCGCTTGTCCAACGCCAATTTTGTTGAACGTGCCAAGCCAGAGGCCGTGGACAAGGCGCGCGCTGATTTGGCAGAGAAATCGGCAGAGGCGGAGCGACTGACAGCGGCATTGGCGCGGCTCGGCTAATGGCGCGGCTTACTCTGGCGACCACAACACCCGGCCAGCCGGAGATTTTCGCGTCCATTCAAGGCGAAGGCGCGAGCATGGGGCAGGCAGTCGCCTTTGTGCGCCTTTCGCGCTGTAACCTTGCCTGCACATGGTGTGACACGGCCTATACCTGGCATTTTGATAGCCAATATAGCGGTGATGACACTGCACATCGCGATGGTGAGGTTTTTGATCGCAAGGCCAATCAGATAACATTGGAAGTAGCCGATATTGCCGCGCGTATCGCCAAGCTTGGCCAAAAACGCTTGGTCATTACCGGCGGCGAGCCATTGTTGCAGGCCCCACCGCTGGCCGATCTGGTGGAGCAGCTTTCTGACCTCGTGCCAGACATGGCATTTGAGATAGAGACAAATGGCACAGTGCCAGTGCCCCCGCGACTGGATATTCGGCTTGACCAATTTAATGTCAGCCCCAAGCTGGCGCATAGCGGCAACGCTTCTGAGCTGGCGTTAATTCCTGAACAATTGGCCTTTTATGCCGCAGATAGAAGGGCTTTTTTCAAATTTGTTATCGCTACGCCAGATGATGTGGAAGAGGTGCTGGCCATACAGCGCAGATATGCCATAGCTGGGCATCGCATCTATCTTATGCCAGAAGGCGTGGACGCTGATATATTGACCCAGCGCTCCAAATGGTTGGTCGATGCATGCATTGCCCATGGTCTGGCCTATAGCAACCGCCAGCATATTTACCTTTTCGGCGACAGCCGCGGGACTTAGTTTTTTGGAGATACGGCCTAAGGGCCGGCGCGCGGTCGCGCTTGCGAACCCTTGTTTGGGTTCGTGGGTGTTTTAGAACCCGCGCTCAAGTAGCGAAGTGATAGCGTGGCAACACCCCAATACCTCTTAACGGCCCTGATTTCTCCAACGGTCAACAACGCGTTCCAGAATCTGGTCTTCGCCGCCTGTTTCATTCCACAATTCGGTGAAGCTAGGGTCATCCGATGCTGGGCGACGCTTGGCCTCCAGATCATCAAAAGACACACGAATAGGGATGGATACACCCTCGCCGCAGACAATACATTCACGGTTCCGCAATGCCGGAATAGCATCCAGAAAACCCCTTGCACCCTCGGGCATAGCGGCGCGAACAAAGGCTTGGTCGCGATCGTTGTTCAAACGCATGGAGATGATTGTACCGCATTGCGACAAAACACCCTCAGCCAAATCCGATGGGCGCTGTGTAATCAGGCCCAAAGAAACGCCATATTTCCGGCCCTCTTTGGCGATCCGCGACAGAACATCGCGAACCACACTATGCTCATGTTCGCTTGACGGAATATAGCGGTGCGCCTCTTCACAAACCAGCAGGACGGGGCGTTGCGGTTCATTGCGGCTCCAAATGGCATAATCGAAAACCAGTCGTGAAAGCACAGCAACCACGGTCGATGTAATATCGGAAGGAATGCCGGAAACATCGATAATCGAAATCGGCTTGCCTTCACTGGGCAGACGGAAAATTTTCGAGATAAAGTCCGCCATAGTATCGCCAACCAGCATGCCGGAAAACATGAAGCCATAGCGCGGATCTGCCTTAATCTCTTCAATCTTGCCTTTTAATCGCATAAAGGGCGCATTGCTGTTTGACTTATCCAGCTTACCCATGGCATCCTGAATCTGCGCAAGAAGGTCGGACATAAGATACGGGATAGGCGAATCAACCGTCAATTTCTTAATGGACTGCGCCAACCTGTTTTTTGAGCGTGCAGCCAAAAGACACCGCGAAAGAATATCAGCATCGGTCGTCCGGTCCTGTCCTTCAGAGGTCAGGAAGACTTCACAATGTTCTTCAAAATTCATCATCCAATAAGGTAGAGCCAAATTGTTGACATCATAAAGCGCACCATTGGTTTTAAACGCGGCGGAATATTCACCATGCGGATCAACCATGACGATATGGCCTTCTGGTGCCAGATCGCAGATGCGGTGCAGGATCAGCGCAGCCGAGGTCGATTTACCTGTACCGGTCGATCCGAGAAGAGCAAAGTGCTTGCCCAGCATCGCATCAACATAAAGCGCGCCGCGAATATCATTGGTCGGATATACTTTACCGATTTGAATATTGGCACGGCCATCAGAGGCATAAATCTGCTTCAGATCAGCGCTTGTTGTTGCATAGACTGCCGAGCCTGGAACCGGATAGCGCGTCACACCGCGTCGGAAATTATAAATCTTGCCGGTTAGTTTTTCCTCTTCACCTTCACCCAGAAAATCAATCTGTGCCACGATCAGGCCTTTATGATTCATATCCATACGCTGCGTGCGCACACTGGCCAAAAGCCAACGATTGCCGAGCTTTACTTTGACCTGACTGCCCACCTGGCCCGCCATTGCCACACTAGGGTCGCTGTCTTGCGACAGTTCGTTAAGGCGCTGTGCATCTACCAAAATCTGACTACCAGCACCGGAAATTTCAATAATTTCTCCAATATTCATCGGCGCCATTTTTTTAAGCGGATCGGCCGAAATAGCGGCGGCAACGCCTTCATCGCTCATCGGTTGCGGTGTTGACATGGTATTGAAACTCTTGTGGCTGATATCGTTCATATTAAGGCCCTGTTGTCTAATGAACGGAAAGCCTAGCCAAATATGGTAAACAAATAGCTTATCAGATAATCAAAAACGGTCAGGCCGGATATTAAAGAGAAAAGCTGGCGCCCAGCAATAAAGCAAACACCTTAATTGCGTTGGAAGAGCAACCCTGCACCCAGCCCAAATACAATAGAAATAAACACCGCAATCAGCCCATAGACGAAGCTCGCTTTGTCGGCAGCAACAGCAACCAACCTTTCAAAGCCTTGCTTTTCTATTTCTATCTCACGCGATTCTGCGGCCAGGACGCGGCCATCCTGCACAAGAAAAGTCTCTGCAATATATTGCCCTTCGCTAACATTGGGCGGAATTTGCAAGCGTGCTGTATATAATAGGCCCTTTTCAATCGAGACACCGTTTTCACGCTGGAAATATAAGGCGTTTCGACGCTTCAGATCGACCAGACCATCGGTAAATCGCTCTTGCTCATCCAAGTCAATCGCGCTGGCTGGCGATAATTGGAGATTTGCCAATCCAAATTCATAAATCAAGGCCGTGCGCTCATCGACAATATCTTCAAGCGGGCGTGATGCAGCAATGGCGTAAAAGGCAGGGGCCGAACGAAATTCGGTACTGTCAGCATTAAGCCATATTCCGGCAATTTGGCGTTTTTCGCGTACGACAATAGACTGTGGCGGACCGCGCAAGATAACGACAATATCAATATCGTCGCCCCTGCTGCGGCCATCAGGATAGGCAATCGCGCCGAATAGCAAAAGCTCCTCACCTGAAAAGCCATATTGCAGCTTAACTGTACGCTGCGAGACATCTGGTACCAGAACCGGTTCGCTTTGGGCTTTGGCAGGAGAAAATATGGGGCCAGCAAAGGAAGCCGCCGCCAAACACAGCAGGAATAATCCGCGCCACCAAGATATGCGCTTACCCGTCATAGCTGCGTCACCGAATAAATTTCATCAGGCTGCCAACCAAGACCCAGAGCCAGCAAAAATGCTACTGTCAAAACCATGGCAGCCAGAACCAACCGCAAATAATCAGGTGGCAGACGCTGGCCGAGACGCGCACCAAGCTGCGCGCCGATCACACTGCCAAATAGCAATAAGACCGCCAGCACAATATCAACAGCTTTGGTGGTCATGGAATGCACCAAAGTCGCGGCTATGGTCACGAACAATATCTGGAATAGAGACGTGCCCACCACAACCTGCGCGCCCATTCCCAAAAGATAGAGCATGGCAGGAACCATGACAAAACCGCCCCCAACGCCCAAAAGCATAGTCAACATACCCGTCAACACACCCAATATGAGGGGCGCTAGCGGGGAAATATACAGCCCTGACCGATAAAAGCGCCAGCGCAGCGGCAATGCAGCAACCAATGGATGATGCCGCCTTTTGCGAATAACCAGCCTTTTGCCAGTGCGCCGTGCGTTGATGCTTTGCAGACTTTCCCGCGCCATGAGCCCACCAATACTGGCCAGCATCAAGACGTAGATCATATTGATCACAACATCGATCTGACCGAGACTTTCCAGCAAGCGGAACATGCCTGCCCCAACTAATGTACCCAGCAGCCCGCCAATGGCGAGCACCCCGCCCATATGATAATCCACCGACCGCCGACGGCTATGTGCGATGACACCGGAGACGCTGGCCCCTGTAACCTGTGTTGATGCAGATGCCGCAGCAACTGTGGGCGGAATACCGTAAAATATCAGCAATGGTGTTGTTAGAAAGCCGCCGCCCACGCCAAACAGGCCAGACAGCACACCGACGCCTAGCCCCAGCATGATGATCACCAGTGCATTGACCGGCAAATTGGCAATGGGAAGGTACACGTCCATGTCTATGGGTTAATCCTTTTAACCCGCTATCGGAAGGGTTAATCCGGTTTAACAAAAGAAATTATACCATTAGCCGCGATCTGGCAGGTTGTACCAAGCAAATGATCAGAAACGCGTCGAAACTGTCAGCGCTGCGCCCGAGCCAGGGGCCGCATTTCCAGCAACACGCTGGCGCCAATCCAGCGCGATTTGGGTTTGCTGTCCTGCTATAGGAAGGCGTGTTGACACTCTGGGTCCGATGTCCAAGCGATGAACACGCGCGATTCTGTTCTCTGCGTCAGAAGATAATGGCCCTTGTCCGCCAGACCAAAGCCCTGCGCCAACCGCAATTTCACGCTGTCCGTTCTGCACCACCGGTTTTTCTGCGACCAGTTGCACATCGAAAAAATAGGCGCTGTCCTTGAGGCCAACAATACCGGCTTGGCCATATGCCGTGGCGCGCACATTGCCCGCCAGTTTCTGGGGTGGAATATCGCTGACGATATAGGCAGCAGGTTGATTGCTACCAGCACCATTTACCGTCACTCTTTGTTCCGCGATCAGTTGGAGCGGAATTTTGCGTGACGGCCTTATCGCTGCACCCAATGCCAATTCGGTCTGGTTAGGGCCAGATAAAGAAGCCGTGCTGCGCAAGAATAGTAATGGCGCTCCGCTGCTTGCCCAAGGATAGTAACGGGCAATTGCTCCAGCCTGACTGCCACCATATTGCGCTCTACCACCTATTGTTTGCTGTCCAAACGCTGCATTATCAGCACGCCAAAACACCCAGCTATCCAGCGCCCAGATATCACGTTTAGCTATATTGCCGCGTCCCGGCTTTGCACGTCTTACACCAGCGCCAGGCCTAAAATCCTGCGCCAACATGCTATCTGCTACCAATGCGCGCACTGTTCTATCTGACGAAAAACCTCCAGTACTACGGCCCCATAGCAGCAATTGATGGCCTGCCAATATATCAGGAGACAAGGCAGCACCTGCAAATAACCGCTGACGCTGAGACACTTTTTGTACATTATCAAACACGGCATGGCTCACCGTCTTTATCGGTGAGGGTGTAGCTTGGTACTGCGCCACCAAATTGGCGTTATCATCTGTACGGGCAGGTGATGAGACAGTGAGATCAATCTCTTCCCATAGTTGCTGCGCCGGGGTTTTGGGGGCATCACCGTCCAATACACCATTGGCGATGGCGCGCCCTCCTATCCAGAGCAACAACAGAACCAACAGGAAACGCAAGGCACGGCCCGTTGCAGGCTCATCCGTCAGAGCATAAGGACAGTTTGGCTGAGAAGAGGAGTAGGAGGAGAAGTCTGACATTAGCGCCATAAACTCCACCGCAAATTTTGTATTGCAAAGCCTTCATCATCTTCAGGCGTTGGCAGCATATGCCGCGTTTTGTCCCAAAATACTGGGCGACCAGCCAGCAAGCGGCAATAGGAAAATACAGCCCTGCGCGCTGCCATTATGCTGATAATATTGGATATCATCATACGCGGCACAGCCAAAAATGCCTGAAAAATACCGTAATGGCGATAAGTGAAGTAACAGCGCATAGCTAGCCGCCAGAGAAGGAATACGGCATTTATTATCAAAAGTGTGATCAGGGAAGAAGAATAAGGACCAACATCATACCACCCCGCATTTTGTGCAAGGCTCAATACAATGCCGCCCGCCAATGCCATATATGCAGCAAGCAGCACAACAGCGCCCAGCATCGACCGGCGATCGCGGATCCTCATCCAATACTCGGCCCAATGGCTATAGTTTTTGCGCGATTGAGAGACTTGCCCCTGCCAGCCAAGACGATCCCACCCGCTCAGCGCGATGCCCGCCGTCCAACGACTTTTTTGGCGGACCGCAGCGCTAAGATCATGCGGGAAATATGCCCGTGTTGCGATAAGCTCTCCATCCGCGGCATATTGGGTCGCAAAATATCCTTTGGCACCGGCATTATGAAGGCGGATACCCAGTTCATAATCTTCGGTAAGGCTCTGTTCTGAAAACGGACCTGATAATCCACTGTCCTGACGCTGCACCAGATTTTCCAGGCATTGCCTGTCAATCGCGCAACCCACTCCAGCCAATGGCAAGGATGCGCCCAACATCTGCCTGACAGGCATAAATTTGCCGTGCGCTTCGGCGAATTCATCACAATAATGGCCCGAAATAAATGCCGACCCCGGATAAGGCATGGGCAATACCGGCAATTGAACGGTCTGATGGGAGCGCAAATGGTCCGCAAAAACCTGCAGCGCATCAGGATGCACCATATCCTCTGCATCGTGTAAAATAATGGCGTCAAAACCGGCATCGTAGAGCATTTCATCATCGCACATCGCTTGCCATAGTCGGTTCAAGCATTGGGCCTTTGTCGTTGGCCCGTCGAGCGGGTTCATCACAATACGCACTCTTGGATCAGTACCTGCCTGCATGGCTGCCCTAACCGTCTCTGCATCATTGGGATAACAGCCCACATAGATGCGCAGCATAGAACAGTCCCATATATTGGTAATATTCTGCAAAGTGTTCAAAATGACTGCAGATTCCTGCCAGACGGGAATCATGACGGCAAAGCGGCTATGTTTAGTCTGTTTATAATATTCAGTTCTAATCTCTTTAGAGGATAGCCTGTATTGTAGCTTTCTGGATTTACCCGACAGAAAGCGTAGCCATAAAAAATCTACAAAAACATCATCAATAGCACCAAGGCAAAGCCAAAATGCAGCGAAAAAACTGAATTCGCGGACCCAAAAATCTATAAATGAAAATATATCACCCATTTAAAGGCCTCGATCATTTGCTATTACTTTAGCATATTGCAAATTTACGCGTTACGCAAAAGCAAAGCGGGATTTTTTTGGTATACGCAAATCTACTCACACGTCCCGGTGCTGAGAGCCTATATATTCCTCGCCATTGGCGGCTTGCAAAGGAAGTGCGCCATGCTACTGGACAAATGGGAAGTTAATAATAAAATCATTCAGGCGCGGCTGGCTGTATATTAGGGCTGGCCATTTGTCTTTCAGAGCCCATATGCAGAGTTTAACCGGCCAAAGGAGAAATTATGTCCGCCCCCGATCACATGAAAATTGAACGTCGCGGGACGAATTCGGCACTTCGCAACTTTCTTGAGAGCGAAGCGGCAGGCGGCATTTTGCTGATGGTGGCGGCGGCGCTGGCGATGGTTATTGCCAATTCGCCGCTTTATGATGTTTACCACCATTATCTGCACGATATTAAAGGCCCCGTTTTAACGGCAAAGCTAGGCCCCATGACCCCGCATCTATGGATTAATGACGGGCTGATGGCGATTTTCTTCTTTCTGGTTGGTTTGGAAATAAAACGCGAATTTATCGATGGCCGTTTGGCAACATGGGAAGACCGCCGCATGCCGGTTATTGCTGCGATTTGCGGTATGGTTTTCCCCGCCATTGTCTATCTGGGCATTACATCAGGCACGCCCGGCCCTAATCTGACCAACGGTTGGGCTATTCCTGCGGCGACTGATATTGCCTTTGCCATTGGTGTGCTGGCATTGCTGGGCAAGCGTGCGCCGGCATCGCTTAAATTGTTTCTGGTTACGGTCGCGATTGTCGATGATATGGGCGCAGTGGCGATCATTGCGCTGGTTTATACGGCGGGCCTGAAAACAACATTTCTTATGGGCGCTGCGGTCGTGCTGGCGATTATGTATGGCCTTAACAAATCCGGCGTCAAAAGCATTCCCGTCTATCTGATATTCTCTTTGATATTATGGTATCTGGTGTTGATGTCGGGTGTGCACGCCACAATTGCCGGTGTGCTGGCCGCGCTGACCATTCCCATCACCAAAACCCCCGGCGCACCGGATAGCGCGGAATCGCCTTTGCACATATTAGAGCATGCGATCACGCCATGGAGCGCCTATTTCATCATCCCCATTTTCGGCTTTGCCAATGCGGGTGTGCATATTGGTGAGATGAGCGCGAGCGAAATTTTCGCGCCTTTGCCGCTGGGCATTGCTGCGGGTCTGTTTATCGGCAAGCAAATCGGCATTTTCGGCAGCATATGGCTGTGCGTTAAGGCCGGTTTTGCAACCCGCATGACCGGCGCAACATGGTTGCAAATCTATGCTGTCAGCATTTTGTGCGGCATTGGTTTTACCATGAGCCTGTTTATTGGCGAGCTGGCCTTTCCCGGCAAAATGGTGGAGGCGCAATTGCTGCGCGATGAAGCAAAGATCGGTATTTTGATGGGCTCAATATTGTCAGCTTTAGTCGGTTACTTCATCCTGCGCTTCGCCCCTCAGAAACAACTGCATAAGGCAGAAGAAGAGTAGGGCACCGCAGGGATAGTCACAGAGGCAAAAGCGGCCTAAACAGAATATCCATAAAGGCGCAACATGCGCATTCTGCCAAGGGATAATGAATATGCAGATGATAGGCCTATCTACCCGCCAGTTTAACCGCCTGGCCTTGCGCTTTTCAGCTGTTTGTGGCGCGGCGATCATGTTGGCATCTTGCCAAACGACGCCGCTTGAACCCGCTGCGCAAAATGCTGTTCAGCCTGAACAGTCAGCCAATGACGCCGTTGGCCTGTCAGTGCAGCAACAGATGAACGCAATCGCCGAAGATTATGTGAAACTATCACTGGAAATCGGCACCAAGGAAGAGGGGTATATTGACGCCTATTATGGCCCCGCTGAATGGAAAACTGCAGCTCAGGCTAATCCGCGCGGCCTTATTGATCTGGCCAATGCGGTTATTGCGTTGGAGGAGCGGCTTGATCTTATCGACGAAAGCAAGCTCGACCGTTTAGAGAAAAAGCGCCGCGCCTATTTGCAGGGCCAGTTAACAGCGGCGCGCACACGTTTGCTAATGCTGCAAGGAGAAACGCTGACCTTTCGTGAGGAAGCACTGGGCCTGTTCGGCGTTGTGCCGGATATCAAACCATTAGCCGATCTGGAAGCGGCGTATAAGATTTTGGAAGAGCGGGTGCCCGGTGAGGGGTCATTAACCGGTCGCATCACCAAATTGTTCGCGCCCGCAACCATATTGCCCAAAGAAAAATTGCAACCGGTTTTTGATGCGGCCATTGCCGAATGCCGCCGCCGCACTTTGCAATATATTGACCTGCCGGATAATGAACGCTTCACCATGCGCTTTGTCAACGATAAGCCATGGAGCGGTTATAATTATTATCAGGGCGATTTTAACAGCAAGATTGAGATTAACACCGATCTGCCCATAGCCATTGGCCGCGCGGTCGATCTGGGCTGTCATGAAGGCTATCCCGGTCACCATGTATTTAACATGCTGCTCGAAAAAAATCTGTCTAAAGACCGTGGCTGGGTCGAATATCAGATTTACCCCTTATACAGCCCGCAAAGCGTTATTGCCGAGGGCAGTGCCAATTATGGCATCCAGCTCGCCTTTCCTAACGGTCAACAAGCCGCATATGAAGAAAGCGTATTGGCGCCCTTGGCGGGTATCAGCATTAAAGACGGGCCGGATATGGCGCCTGACATTGCAGAGGCGCTGAGCGGATTGTCTGGGCAGCGTTTTGCCATTGCCCGTGCTTATATTGATAAGGAAATTGACCGTGAAGAAGCGATCAGGCTGACCATGCGCTATGGTTTTAGAGATCGCAAATCGGCTGAACAATCTATTCGCTTTCTCGACACCTATCGCACCTATGTCATCAACTATGGTCTGGGCCTGGAAATGGTTGCCAAATTTGTTGAAGCCGGCAATCCGGATGACGCAACAAAATGGGCGCGGATGAAAACTATTTTGAGCGAACCGACACTGCCCGCCGATCTGGTGGTGCAATAACCCGCAATGGCAATGCCGATATTCTTTGACCCTGCACAGCGCGCGCATAATCCACCGACGGAATTACACAATGGCGGCTTTGTACCTTATGCCGAACATGTTGGGCGGGTTGATGCGTTAATATCCGCGTTGGAAGCTAAGGGCTTCACGCCGCAAATGCCGCATAATTATGGCATGGCCCCCATTCGCGCTGTGCATGATGATGACTATCTGGCATTTCTGCAAAGCGCTTATGACCGATGGAAAGCAGCCGGGCGCGATGGCGATGTAACCGGTTATGCATGGCCAGTAGTCGGGCGCAGACCGCTTAAGCTGAACCGTATTGATGGTGATATCGGCCAATATAGCTTTGATGCAGCAACGCCCATTGCGCAGGAAACATGGGGCAGCGCCTATGCCAATGCGCAGACTGCGCTGGCGGCTGTTGATGCGTTGGGACAAGACGATATCCGTGCCGCATTAGCGCTTTGCCGTCCCCCAGGTCATCATGCAGGTGCCAATTATCTGGGCGGCTATTGCTATCTCAACAATGTCGCCATCGCTACGCAACATGCTTTGAGCCAAGGCGCAGAAAAAGTCGTCATCTTGGATGTTGATTATCATCACGGCAATGGCACGCAGGATATCTTCTATGCCCGTGACGATGTAGATTTTATCTCACTACACGCAGACCCACGAACCGATTTTCCCTTTTTCTGGGGCCATGGTGACGAAATGGGTGAAGGTGCTGGCTTAGGCCATAATCACAACTTCCCGCTCCCACGCGGAACGGACTGGAGCGCTTATCAATCGGTATTGCGGTCTGCCGTCAATCTGGTTCAGGCTGCGCAGCCGGATATGTTGCTGATATCCTTTGGGGCGGACACGCTAAGCAGCGACCCGATCTCACAACTGGCATTGACCACAGATGATTTTGGCAAGATGGGGGCAATGATTGCTGCGCTAAAACTGCCAACAGCTATCATTATGGAAGGGGGCTATGCCGTTGATGATATTGGCACAGCCCTATCCAATTTTGTTGCTGCATTTTAATTCCGGTAAAACAATGGGCAGCGATTAATCTGCGTTTTCGCTGCCAACTTTGTCATATTGGACAAACTCACCAAATGCGCAGCTGCCTAACGGTATGTTAGCCAATGGGTCGCGCACCTCGAATATTTGTCCATTGCAGATGCGATCATCCGGCGTACTATTGATAATCGCATTGCCGCCAACGGCATTGCAACCGCTGCGCGTACGGTTGACCAGAATGTCGCCGCCACGCATTTCATAGATCAATATGTCATCGCCCACTGTTGCTGTGCGGCGCACTTGGCGTAAGCGAATACATTGGCGAGCATCACCAGCTTCACGATTTGCCAAATAGCGATTGAGGGTTTTGATTTCTTTTTTCTTCAGTCCATCAACAGAAATACCAGCAACATTCTGCGCGGCACCATCCTCTTCAATAGCAACGCCTTCATTTGAGGATGTTGCAAAAGCCCATAATGGCGTGGTGCCTGCAAGGACCAAAATGGCTGGAGCAATTACGGTGGCGAGTTTTGGTGATGAAACAGAAAATTTGGCCATAGAATAGTTCCTTATACCGATATTATAATTTATACTATTCTACCTTGCCACCTTATGAACGGCACTCCACCCACAATGCTGTATATTTTGCTTTTGACCCGGCGAATCTAACTGCAAAGCGATCACCATTCGCCGGCATTTTCCATACTGGCCCATGGTTCCTGCGGGTCCAGATTCCCATCCTGCAATAACTCAATAGAGATACCGTCTGGCGAGCGAACAAAGGCCATATGGCCATCACGCGGCGGCCGGTTTATGGTTACACCTGCGTCCATAAGACGTTGGCAGGTGTCATAAATATTCTCTACACGATAAGCGAGATGTCCGAAATTGCGACCGCCATCATATTTTTCTGCCGGCGCTCCATCTTCTGCTGGCCAATTATAGGTCAGCTCAACCTCTGCTATGCCCGCCTGCCCCGGCGCTGCCATGAATATCAGCGTGAATCGGCCAGCCTCTACATCAAAGCGCCGCACTTCTTCCAAGCCGATCAGTTTGAAAAAATTGACTGTCGCATCAGGGTCTGACACGCGGATCATGCTGTGCAGATATTTCGGATAGCTTGTATTTTCGCTGCTGCTCATTCTTTCAAACTCCATTCGTCGCTATTAAAGCACGGTTCATCGACTCCAGTATAATCACAATCCCGGGTCGCATTTTGAGATAATGCCATAATCAGGTGGGCATTTGAAATGCAAAGGGAAGACACAATGCCAGATAATGACAATGTAATGGTGCAGACGCCAACGACAAGAAGCCTTTTTTGGGGCAGTGCCTCTATAGTTGCACTGGGCTTAGTCGCAGGCGGCTATTTGCTGGGCGATGGCTTATTGCGCGCACGCGAAGCGGATCGTTCTGTGACTGTGCGCGGTCTGGCAGAGCGCGAAGTAACCGCCGATCTGGCAACATGGACCATTGCCTATTCCGCAAAATCACAAAATCTTAAATCGGCGCAAGATGATATTGACCGCGACACCGACGCCATTCGCGCCTTTTTCACAGAATTGGGCTTTGCCGCCGATGCCTTGAAGCCAACGGGCGTCAATGTCTCGCGAAGAGATTATGGGCAGCGAAGCTATACCATCAGCCAGCGTTTGCAATTGCGCACCAAAGATATTGAAAAAGCGCAGGCCGCTGTTGCCAAGCAATTTGATCTGGTCAGGCGCGGGGTCGTGCTGGAAGGTGGTTCAGGGATCAGCTTTACCTTCACCAAGCTCAACGATATCAAACCCGAAATGGTGGCCGAGGCAACCAAAGACGCACGCAAATCTGCCGAACAATTTGCACATGATAGCGGCACCGATGTCGGCAGTATAAAAAGCGCGACACAGGGCTATTTTTCCGTCAACGCACGCGACGGTGATGGCGGCTATGGCAGCGATACGCCCTATAAAAAGGTCCGCGTTGTCACCACGGTCAATTTCTATTTGGAGTGATTCAGATCAGTTCCAACTGCTGACAATATTGGGATAAGGTTAGGACAGTCTTTTCTAAATCTTCAATGAACAGTTTGCGACTCTTAAACCGCCTCACATTATGCACTTCGTATATGAAACGAATGTTTTTTGGAGCGTCTTTTTCTGCGCTTAAAGCAAGCTCTGGCTCATTGAGGAAGTCTTCTACCGATAAGGTTATTTCGTTACCGCGCCCCTTCCAGTTGAACGAAACTTTCATCTCGGAAAGGCTATTGTCTAAAAGCAACTTGTTCATCCAGGTTATAACAGCACGCGCCTTCTTACCTTTTGGCGCAGTAAATTCCATTGCGGCACTTATCTGGCAGGATTTTAGATCAGCGAGAGCATAAAGACAGGACTTGCTATCTGGAAAAAGAAAGTTGGCGTGCAATTTATAATTCTCTGCAAGCTCAGATCTATCAAACTTGACTCTTTCATCGGCATCAGCACGGACACCGGCCATGTGGCGTAATTCTACGTGATTTTTGCTTTGGAATATTATCTTTGCTGTAAGATCACGGCGCTCCTGTTGCCAACCATGAACAATCTCGGTGATGCCTCGCGTCTTTGTTGAAAAGCCAAGAGATGTAGAAGCAGATTCGACAAAGTCAGGCCATTCAACTGGCATCGCATCATACGTAAGAATACCGGATTTCTCATCCCAAAAGAAATTGAGGCTTTGGCGAATAATTTGACGAGCAATATCATTTAAATCAGGCGTTTGATCATAAAATATCTCTGTAAAAGTGCGTAATTCCGCCCAAGAAAAATGATATATTCTCCGCCCCTTACGCTGCCGAACTGATAGATGGTAAGGCAACTCATCAGCACGAACCGCAAACTCATTTGAGATTGATATCAAAGTATCAATATCAAGCGCCTTTGCCAATTCGGCATAGGAATGGATTTGCTCCGGCCTAATATCACTGGTTCCTGATTTTGCCTCAATGAATGCCGCCCATTCTGTATTACCACGTTTGCAGGTAAGTAGTCCATCTGGCCGCACTTCCGGCAAATGAGAACCATGAAAACGGGGTTCCATCATGCCATAATAAGAACATGTCAACCCAGACCCATAATCGCATCTTTGTAAAAAAGCTGATCTATATTCAGGTATTATCTCTAGTAAGCCCATAAAAACAGCCAATAGTTTGCGCTCTGGTTGCTTATAATTTTGAACGATATTAGGCTTGGTATTTCGCGACAGTAAATCATCAAGGCATTTCATAAATTTCTCCCTCTCATAGAAGAAACTACACAACCTATTATCGCAGTCTATAGTGAACTAATATTTTACTTGTAAAATACTTATTATCACTTTGTGGATGGACTGTTTTCACCCTCATCCAATTGTTTAAGATATTGCCGTGCGGACAGTCTGGCTGTGCTGGGGCGGTTTTGGGCTGATATGGTCTGCCAATAGCTGCGGGCCTTATCATAATCATTTGATAGAGCGGCGATGACCCCTGCTTCCAGCAGCGTATCGGGGTCTTGAGCAACAATCGCCAGTGCCACATTGATGTCGGCCAATGCCCGTTCCAAATTGCCGAGGCGCCGTTCAAGCGTTGCCGAGAGCAACCAGCCGAGCGGATCATCCGGCGCATATTTCTGCACCAGCACAAATTCTTCACGTGCAGCTTGCAATTGTTCCAGCGCGACCAGTGCACGGGCACGGTCCAGGTGCGCGAGACCCAGCGCTTGCCCTTCCAAAATGCCGGTTGCCAAGGCACTGTCGACATGGGCCAGGCTAGTTGAAGGCTGATTGCCCGCCAACGCTGCATTGGCTGCCTGTATCCACAGATTGGCACTGCGGTCATCATTGGCGCTGCGCGCTTCTTCGGCTGCCTGTGAAAAGGCTTCGCTGGACAAGAGCCAACGCTGTTGCCGTGAATAGGCAAAGGCCAGACAGTGGCGCGCAAAATAGCCACCGCCAACGGTCAGCCATTTATTGGCCGTATCGACACCGCCCAACGGATCATCAACTGCCGTATCAAGACACTGATTAAATTGCGCTTCGCGTGGATCAGCAGGGCCCAAAACGGGTTTTTGTGATGGCCCCTGAACCGGTGCATCATCCTTAGTGGAAGGCGCACTGCCCAAGGGTATGCGTATCTGCGAGGGGGCGCTGGATGTTATGAAAGCAGAGATTATAGCCCCGAGAAATAATATGCGTAACATGGATGGCCCGATCTAAAGACTATATTTCAGCATCGCCGCCAGCGTGGTGAGGATAATGGCAATATCTTTCGGCCGTGACAGGCGATGGTCGCCATCTTTGACAAACAGCGTCTGTACATCAGTTGAACGCAGCAATTTGGCAGTCTCAAGACTATATTGCCATGGCACATCCGCATCTTCCTGCCCATGCACAAACCGCGCAGGGCAGTCGATTGCGATAGGCCCGTGCAGCAAGCGGTTGGCTTCTCCCGACTGATAAAAACCGCGTGTCGTAATATAAGGCTCCGGGCCATAGTCGCTATGCTCGACCAATTTCCCTTCGCGCAAAATCTCCAATTTCTGCTCTTGCGAAAAGCCCCAAAGCGTAAAGTCCGGGGCAGCCGCGATGCCGAAAATGCCGGTAACTTTTTTGGTTCGCTGCATGGCAACCAACAGCATTAGCCAGCCGCCCATTGACGATCCAATCAACAATACCGGCCCTTTGACCAACTGATCGATGAGCAGCAAGACATCATCGCGCCAGCTGATCAGTGTCTGATCTTCAAACGCACCTTCGCTCTCCCCGCAACCAGCATAATCCAGTCGCAAACAGCCAAAACCCTGTGACTCGGCCCAGCGATCTATGGCTTGTGCCTTGCCGCCCTGCATGTCGGACATATAGCCAGGCAAAAACACAATGGTTGGTTTATCACTAGACGGCTTTTCACTGGCTGCTTTGCTCGCTGATCGCAAACGATATGCCAATTTCAGCCCATCGGGGCGCGTAAGATATTCTGCTGGTTTTTCTTCCATATCACTGCTGATATGCTGCGTCCGCCGGTTTGACAAGCAATGCCATGACCGCAAACTGTGAAAGAATTGCGGGCCATGCCGCGCTTTATATAATCTTATCAGCGTTATAGACTATTGCTATACACAAAAAGGCTATGGCTAGCATCCCGCTGCGAGAGATCATCGGCACTTTCAGCTTCGGCAGATAGGCCGCAAGATAGTTTGGAATATCGCCTGTAATGCTCATCTCCCAACCCTTGCGCAGATGCTCACCTTGAAAGATATTGAAGATGCGCGTCGCGCCCTTATCCTCTGTCGCAACCAGATCCTCAAAGCTATAGGCCCCGCTGCGCCATTCATTGCTGTACAATATAAACATGTCGCCAACAGTCTCGATACGTACTGACTGCTTGCGCGAGCGATCGGCTTCGCGAAACTGGATTGAATAGTCTCCCATAACGGGCAAGGCTTCGCACAAAATGGTTAAGGAAGCGTTTTGACCCACTATGCCGTCTTATCAACCCATGGTCAGGCCAGGGCTGCGGCCTCAACCTGATGCAGTCGCTCTTTGCCAAAGAACATATCATCACCAACAAAAAATGTCGGGATGCCAAAGGCCCCGCGATCAACTGCCGCCTGTGTGCGCACCATAAGCTCCTGCTTAATATCCGCATCATTATAGACGGCGGCCAGCGCTGCGCCATCAAAGCCGCTCTCGTTCATCGCTGCAATATAGGCCGCAGCATCGCCCATATTAATGCCTTTTTCCCACATGGCGACTAGGCCAGCCTCAATATAATCCATCAGCCGGCCTTGCTGCTCTGCCACCAATGCGCCGCGCATCAACATCACTGTATTGATGGGAAAATGCGGGTTCATCTGGAAATCTGTAATATTATGCGCTGTGATAAAGCGGCCAAATTCCAGCTGTTCATAGGCCAGTTTTTTGGGAATATTGGCAAAGGCCATCATTGGTGCCTGATTGCCCGTTAATTTGAATATCCCGCCCAGCAGCGCCAGCTTATAATCAAAATTGATGCCCGTACGCGCGCTGATTGCTGGCAAGGCGCGGTGCACCAAATAGGCATTGGGGCTGGCAAAATCGAAGATGAAATCCACGGCTTTGGGCTGTTCGCTGGTCATTATTGTGTCTCCTCACCAATTTTCTTTCCATGGCCGCAGGTCCAATTCATGCGTCCATGCTGATCGCGGCTGTTCATGCAGCATCACATAATTGGCGGCAATGGCATCGGGTGACAAAATCGCATCCTGATCGCGCATCGCATCAACCCCGGGCACATTATCGCGGATAAAGTTGGAATCGATCATGCCGTCCACCACCACATGCGCAACATGAATGCCGTGCGGCCCCAGTTCACGCGCCATGCTCTGCGCCAATGCCCGCAATGCAAATTTCGCACTGGCAAAAGCAGAGAAGCCATTGCCGCCCCGCACACTGGCCGTTGCTCCGGTAAAAATGACCGTACCCGCACCGCGCGGCACCATATATTTTGCTGCCTCACGCCCGGTTAAAAAGCCCGCAAAGGCGGCCATTTCCCACACTTTGCGATAGACCCGCGCCGTGGTTTCGCGAATGCCAAAACGCACATTGGCGCCGATATTGAACACCACCACAGATAGCGGGGCAATATCCTGCTCAATGCGCGCAAATAATGCTGTCATCGCCTCTTCATCGCGTGCATCCACAGGGCACGCCACAGCTTCACCGCCGCGCGCCGCAATATCCGCAACCAAATCGTCAAGCGCATCAGCATGGCGCGGCCGCCGTGCGACACAGACAATATATCCCTTCGCCGCAAAGGCGCGCGCAATCGCACTGCCCGTATCGTCCCCTGCACCGATTATTAGACAGCTGCGTTTTGTGCTCATCACCCTGCTTCCCGATCTTTTTATCACGCTCACAGATTTTCACGCACCTTGCAAGAGCAGCTTAGCCAGTAATCATCCTTATTGTGTTGGTTCCTGTACCGCCAAAGCGCCTTTAACGGCGGACAAAAGTTTTGCTGGCTGATCATCCATAATGAAATGATAGCTATCTTCCACCTCGACCAGGCGCTTATTGGTTAGAGCCTGATAGGCTGCGCTATATAATGGAGTCAGTCTCTGTGCGGGAAATAACCCACAGAACAATTGGGGAACACACTCGACTCAGAGTTGGATTCCGTTTACCAAAAGAATTGGCCCAGCGATGGTTCAGATCGCTGGGCCGGTTTTGTAACCCGCGTTGGAGGCGGGTCGTGATCACTATTGAGTACTACGCTCGTGATTGGTTGCGGTCAACCTTCAAGGCATCCCTTTGGAGTAAATATGACTAAAGAAGTAATAGATGCAAAAGCCAATTCAGATGGCAACATTACTCATGTAAAACTGAGCGGTAACAAGAGCTATACACCTTTGGATACTGCTATGAAAATGGCTGACAAAGGTCAGATTTCAAATGCTCGTTCAGTACGGCCTAGAAATGGTGCGAAAGACCATTTGCGTACCAATCCGGACGGAAAAAAGGGTAATAATCTCGACAATATGACTGGCGATAACTAAGCCAGTTATAAACTGACGGAGCGCTCCATTATCTTGCCTAGCTGGAAGTCGACTATGGTCCGACAAAGGATGGCAGCAATGGAGCGCCTTTTTTCTGCCGAATATCAGCAACAAACATTTGCGCGTCCAGTTTAACGTAATTGTAGGACATAACGCCTTCGTACATTATTGTCGGTGTTTTGTTGGTTGATGCTATCTATCCTGTGCAGGGGTTTCAGCAAAGCGGTGCAGGCGATAATCATCCTTTAATCCTGCGACCAATCCGTCCCACACTTTAGGGGATGAAATCAGCCCCGGAATAAGAATGATATTACGCCCTGCCTTGCCATCCACTTGGAGGGCAGGACATTGTTTTTCATCGTCTGTATTGGCTGTGTGAAAAGCGGCAGCTGCAGCAAAAGGCAGGCCACATATCAGCACCAAAAGCGTTATGATGATCCGCATATCAGCCCTGCTCTTTCTCAAAAATCTCTTCGATAGCCATATCGAACAGTTCCGCTATTCTAAACGCCAATGGCAGCGAAGGGTCATAGCGTCCCTTCTCAATGGCATTGACCGATTGGCGCGATATTCCCAAATGCTCACCCAGATCCTGTTGGGACCAGTCACGTTCCGCGCGCAGCACTTTCAAACGGTTTTTCACGCACGCCACCGCACTAGAGGCGCCGCAAAACCCAGCATCGCAAACCAGATGACCCCGATCCATTGCGGGCCAGCGGCAAGCACCTCATAGACTTTCAGAAATTGCCAAACCGTCGTCAGCGCAAGTGTCATTCCCGTAGCCAGCAAAAATTGTTTGGCAAAAAGCAGGCGCTGATACTCGTCATCACATTCGACAAGTAACCTGAATATGGTCCAGAAAACCCCGCAGATCGGCAAAGCCGTTAGCAGGGCGAGAAAAATCAGCACAATCTGCGATTGATCGCCCTGCCGTGCATAGGTCAGCCCGCCTATCAACACCACCATATAGGCACCCATAAATGCGAACAGACGTTTGGTATAATTTTTCATATAATGTGGCATCGCCATGGAAACTACCCTTTCATTTATGGAAAGGGTGTTTGTCATTTCTATTCCATTTTGTCAAGTGTGTTTTCCATATTGGAAACCAAACTTGCTTATTACAGCCATGTTTGACGTATCTGATCATCATATTGAGCACGGCATAAATATGATGCGCGCGGTGCTTGCTTTCGTAAAACCCATGAACACGCCAACAAGGTGCCTTGCCATTTGCTGCTAATCCCGCCAAATGCTGAATCTATGACTGATATGATAAAAATTACCCTTCCTGATGGCTCTGAACGGCAGGTTGAGCACGGCACGACACCCGCGCAAATTGCCGCCGATATCGGGCCCGGCCTTGCCAAAGCCGCCATGGCCGCACGCATTGATGGTGAAGTGCGCGATATTATGCGCCCATTGGAAGAAGATACACTGCTTGCGCTGATCACCGCGCGTGATGAGGCTGAGGCGCTGGAGCTGGTGCGCCATGATTATGCACATGTGCTGGCTGAGGCTGTGCAAAGCCTGTTCCCCGGTACCCAGATCACCTTTGGTCCGGCGACTGATGACGGCTTTTACTATGATGTCAAAGCGCCGGAAACGCGCGATCCGTTTTCCATGGATGACCTGCCAGCCATTGAAGAAGAAATGCGCCGCATCATCAAGGCGGATAAACCGCTGATCCGCGAAGTCTGGTCGCGCGCCAACCTAATCAAGAAATGGGCGGATGATGGCGAGAGTTTTAAAGCTGAATGGGCGGGCGAGCTGCCTGAAAATGAAGAGTTGACCGTCTATTGGTCGGGCGAACCACAAAGCGATGGCGCGTGGATGGATATGTGCCGCGGGCCGCATCTGGCCAGCACGGGCAAGCTGGACCCGCAAGCGTTCAAGCTGATGCGCGTGGCCGGTGCCTATTGGCGCGGCGACCAGAATAATGCGCAGCTGACCCGTATTTACGGCACAGGCTGGCTGAACAAAAAACAGCTTAATGCCCATTTGCATATGCTGGAAGAAGCGGCCAAGCGCGACCACCGCAAGCTGGGGCAGGAAATGGACCTGTTCCACTTTCAACCAGAAGCGCAAGGCAGCTGTTTCTGGCATCCACAGGGTTTTGTTATCTGGCGTGAACTAGAGGCCTATATGCGCCGCGCCATTGATAATGGCGGCTATGAAGAGATTAAGACGCCGCAGCTTATGGATGTGAAGCAGTGGGAGCAATCGGGCCATTGGGGCAAATATTCCGAAAATATGTTTGCTGTGCCCGATGAAGTGCCGGATGCGGAAAGCGATGGCCCGGTGATCAGCGGCGAAGGCGATATGATGGCGATTAAGCCCATGAATTGCCCTGCGCATGTGCTGGTTTTCCGTCAGGGTATCAAATCCTATCGTGATCTGCCGCTGCGGCTGTTCGAGCATGGCTGTTGCCACCGTAATGAGCCGCACGGCGCTCTGCACGGCCTGATGCGCGTGCGTCAATTCACGCAGGATGATGCACATATCTTCTGCCGCGAAGACCAGATCGTAGAGGAAACCCGCATATTCTGTGAGTTGGCGGACCGTGTGTATAAAGATTTGGGCTTTGAAAAATACGCCATCAAATTGGCGCTGCGTCCGGAAAAACGCTTTGGCAGCGATAATGATTGGGACAAGGCCGAAGAAGAATTGCGTCAGGCCGTTATTGATGCCGGTATGGCAACGGAAGAATTTGGCTGGGAAGAATTGCCGGGCGAAGGGGCCTTTTACGCGCCCAAGCTGGAATGGCATTTGACCGATGCCATTGGGCGGACCTGGCAAGTTGGCACCATTCAGTCAGACCGCGTATTGCCCGAACGGCTGGACGCCAGCTATGTTGGTGAGGATGGCGAGCGCCATCGCCCCGTTATGCTGCACCGCGCGATTTTTGGCAGCTATGAGCGCTTTATCGGCATTTTGATTGAGAATTATGCTGGCAAGCTACCCGTCTGGCTGGCCCCGACACAAGCCGTTGTAGCGACCATTGTTTCGGATGCCGATGATTATGCCAAACAGGTTGTTGCCAAGCTAAAAGCCGCTGGCATTCGTGTTGACGCTGATCTGCGCAACGAAAAGATCAACTATAAAGTGCGTGAGCATAGTCTGGCCAAAGTGCCCAATCTGTTGGTTGTCGGCAAGCAAGAGGCCGAAAAAGGCAGCGTGGCCCTGCGCCAATTGGGTGAGAAACAACAGCAATTCCTGCCGCTGGATGAGGCCATTGCCATGCTGAAACGCGACGCAACACCGCCCGATTTGCGCGAATAAAAGCAGCAGAGATGGGGTATTGGAGCCTACGCATCGGGCTGAGCGCTCTATTGCTGGCAATGGGCCTTACAGCTTATGGCTTTTATGAAGCCACCAGTAAGCCAGTGGCGCGGCGCGCGGCAATCTCAGTCGATGACTGGCCAAAGGACACACCGCCTCTGCGTGTCCTTTTGCTTGCCGATACGCAAATGGCCGGCCCGGACATGTGGCCAGAGCGGCTCACCAATATTGTCAATCAAGTGAATCAGGAACAGGCAGATATAATTCTCCTCGCGGGTGACTTTGTGAGTGAGAAACGTCTGGCCACCCGATATTATACTGCCGACGAAGCAATTGCCCCGCTTGCAAAGTTGGCGGCGCCTATGGGCGTTTATGCAGTGCTGGGCAATCATGATTATTGGAGCGATGAGCAAGGCTTTGTCGCTGCACTCAAACGGCATGACATCACATTATTGCGCAACGAAGCACTGGCCGTCGGCCCGTTCAATCTGATCGGTGTCGATGATGAATATACGGGCCGTGCTGATTTGGACAAAACGGCAAAGTCACTTGCGAAACTGTCACAAACGGCGCCCAATATTCTGTTTACACATGGGCCAGATATCGTTCCCGACCTGCCCTTTGATACAGATATCGTCATGGCAGGCCACACCCATTGCGGGCAAATCGCACTGCCCATAATCGGCATATTATCCTATGTCTCTCGCTATGGCAGCCGCTTTAATTGCGGATTGATTGAGGATGAAGGGCGAAAAGTCATCGTCACAGCAGGCATGGGCACCAGCATCATGCCCATCCGCATCGGAGCGCCGCCTGACTATTGGGTCGTGACACTTGGCCCTGATATGTGAGCGAGCATATATATTCTGCCGCTTATAGCCCTATTGCGGTAAGCAATTGCTGTATCCAGCCGCCATTGCCTTCACGGAACTGAAAGGTGTTGGTATACGCCCAGGGACAGCCATCAATATCAGCATCGCCATAGGCGGTGTTGACGGCTTCATAATATTCAGCGCGCTCATCCAGCACGACATCCTCAAAAACACCATATTCGCCTAGCCATAAAGGGCGGCCAGTACGCGCCATAAAATCGCGCGCTATCTGAACATCTCTCGCAAGCTGATCACGGTCAGCCTGGGTAAAGCGCACCCCTGTTGGTGGAACAGGTGTAATAAAAGGCGCGCCCTGATGGGTAAAGAAAAACGGATCATAATAATGGAATGTTGCAATGATATAAGGATCATTGGGTATTGGCAGCGTCGCAAGCGAGCGAATACTACTAAACCCTTCACCGCCGACAACAACTGGCCGTGTGGGGTTGGAAACGCGTATCTCTGCAAGGGCGGGGTTTAATATGCTCAGCAAGTTGCGATTGGTAAGGTTGACGCTGGGCTCGTTCAGTAACTCAAACCACAGAACATCATTCGGATAGCTGGCAAATTGATCGCCCACTTGGCGCCAAATACCCGCCAGACGCGGGGCCTCCAACTCCGGATTTTCATAAATATCACCTTGCGGATCACTATAATGGTGCAAATCCAGCACAACGCGTAGCCCCGCCGCGCGCGCTTGATCCACCACCTCTATCACACGCGCCATGAAATCGGGATCGATCGCATAGGGCGCATTGGTGTCGGCATGGTTTGACCAGCGTACAGGCAAGCGCACGGTTTCGAAACCTTCCGCAGCAATGGCCGCAAAATCCGTATCATTGATGGGGCGGCCAAAATCACCTTCATTGGGCGCCTCCAAATGATTGCCCATATTGATGCATGCCCCTGTGCGCGCATCGGCCTGTGTTAAAGCCGAAGCAACCGGCGTGGTGGGCAAAGGTGTGGCCGGTGGTGGCGGAGGAGGAGGTGGTGGAGGCGGTGGTGGGGACGGCGGCGCGGAAGCAATGGGTGGCGGCGGCGATATGCTGACCGGCGATGATGTCTCAGAATCTCCACCACATGCCGCGAGAGTACACAACGCGCCAGCCAAGATCGTTGTAGAGCCTATTATATGTCCCATAGCCTTACCCCCTGCGTTAGCGCTAACCATATGCCAATAGTCAACCAAGTCAGTCAAGGCCTGCACAAATAATGCGATAACCGCCCTGTCTCTGCCAGTGCACTGCCGTGAAATCACTTAGGCTTGAACGCTCTGGAGCACTATTTTGCATCAGCTTACACCCATTTGCGTTGCATAAAGGGCGCAGTTGCCACTGTTCACAGCGTCAAAGAGTGATTTGCCCCTTTATTAACGCCAGCAAAGACCCTAATAGACTTGCAGACTTACAAAACTCAGGAGAATGACCCATACGCTCGCCAACTTCACGCCGCGGACCTTCGGCTCCGCCGAAAAACGGTCCACGATTTAACGATTTTATCCAATCTCCTACTGTAAGGGTGATTGATGACCAGGGCGAAAATCTGGGCATATTGGACACTGACGAAGCGGTAGAACGCGCCAAGGCCGTGGGTCTTGATCTGGTGGAAGTCTCCCCCAATGCAGAACCGCCTGTCGCCAAATTTCTGGACATCGGCAAGTTTAAATATGAGGCTCAGAAAAAGGCCAATCTTGCACGTAAATCACAGAAGACGCAGGACATCAAAGAAATCAAGATGCGCCCCAATATCGACAATCATGATTATGATGTGAAGATGAAAAAGGTACACCAATTTATCGGTAATGGCGATAAGGTGAAGGTTACTTTGCGTTTTCGCGGCCGTGAAATGGCACACCAGCAACTGGGCATGCAATTGTTGCAACGTGTTCAGGAAGACACCAAAGAAGACGCAAAGGTTGAGGCTTATCCTCGCCTTGAAGGTCGGCAAATGCTGATGGTGTTGTCACCCAAATAATAGCTGCGCAAACAGTATTTTATGCGCGCTCATTCAAAAATAATAGAGAAAGATAGGTCACGCCGCAGCGCGCTTGCGCTCGGCGTGACCAACATATTATGCCTGTTATTATAGAACAGCAATCATCTCTTCACTCAGCGTCCATAAACGCTCAGCCGCTTCGGCATCCGCTGCATAGGGCATGACATTTTTATAGCGCACAGGCTCTGCTGGATTGTCCATCTGCGCAACATCGCAATCCTCGCAATATAGGCCGCCTGAATCGGCCAACTGTGGATGGGTTGCGGCCCATAGGCTGGTGCCAGCACCCTGGCTGGGTGTTTTAAACATTTTGGCAGCCGCTTCCGACGGTTCGCCATCTTCATTCAACCAACCCATAGCCACCATTTCTTCCCTAGGAAGGTGCCGCTGCAAAGGCGTCATAATACCGCCGGGATGAACGGAAAAGGCGCGAGCACCAAATGCAGAAAGCCGTTTGTTCAGCCCTATGGCAAACAAGGCATTCGCCGTTTTTGACTGGCCATAAGCCTGCCATTTATCATATTCGCCATCACGGAAATGTGGATCGTCCCAGCGGATATCACTCAGCTTATGGCCTGTAGATGACAGGGTGACGACGCGCACATCGCTACCCTTTTGCTGGGCAGTCGCTTCAAGCATTGGCATCAACGCTTTGGCGAGGGCAAAATGCCCCAAATGATTAACGCCAAATTGCTGTTCCCAACCATTTGGCCCAATCCGCGTTTCAGGACAGGCCATGATACCGGCATTGTTAATCAATAGGTCAAGACGATTATGATTATTGGCAAAGCCTTCAGCAAAGCCATTGACCGAATCCAGATCCGCCAAATCCATAGATTCGACATGAACATCACCCAATATATCAACCAGAGCTGCATGCGCGCGCGGCATATCGCGAGCAGGGACGATAACAGTCGCACCTGCCTTCGCAAGCGCGCGCACCGTTTCCACACCAAGGCCGGAATAGCCGCCAGTTACAATAGCCGTTTTGCCGTTAAGCGAGCGGCCTTTCAAAATATCATTTGGCTCACTAAACATTCCGAATCCGGAACGAATGGGATGTTGTTTATGTTTTGTCATTAGCATGCCCCTTTTCGATGAAGCCAAATATTCTCATAGATTGCTAAAAAAGCAAGCATTATGAACGGGTCTATGCCAAGGCTGTCACAATAGGTAAATGCGTGTAACCAAGATCGCGTGCTACAGCTTCATAAGTAACATTACCATTCCAGATGTTCAGACCCTCTGCCAGATGCGGGTCGCTGCGCATGGCCTCTTTCCAGCCCAGATTGGCAATTCTCAGAGCATGTGGCAGCGTCACATTGTTGAGAGCATAGGTAGAGGTCCGTGATACCGCACCTGGCATATTGGCTACGCAATAATGTACGACATCATCAACCACATAGGTTGGTTCAGCATGGGTCGTGGCTTTGGATGTTTCAAAGCAACCGCCCTGATCAATGGCAACATCCACCAGAACGGCGCCCGGTTTCATTGTACTCAGCATGGCGCGCGTAACCAGTTTTGGCGCTGCAGCACCGGGTATCAGAACTGCGCCAATCACCAGATCAGCCTCCGCCACGCATTCGGCAAGATTGGCAAGGTTGGAAAAGCGCGTTTTCGCGCGTGCTTCAAAATAATGCCCCAAACGCTCCAGCACGTCGGGATCGCGGTCCAATATGGTCACATCTGCCCCGACACCAGCCGCCATTTGCGCTGCGTTAAAGCCTACTACGCCCCCACCGATCACAGCAACTTTGGCCGGTGCCACGCCAGGCACGCCGCCCAACAGCACACCGCGTCCACCATGGGCCTTTTCCAAAGCGGTCGCGCCCGCTTGGATAGACATGCGCCCTGCAACCTGACTCATGGGCTTAAGCAATGGCAGACCGCCCTTACCTGTCACCGTTTCATAGGCGATACATGTCGCACCAGATTTCACCAGATCGGCGGTTTGTTCAGGGTCCGGGGCGAGATGCAAATAGGTATAAAGCACTTGACCTTGACGCAGCATAGCGCGTTCATTTGCCTGAGGTTCTTTGACTTTAACCACCATGTCGCAGCGTTCAAAGATTGCTTCTGGTCCATCCACCAATTCAGCGCCCGCCGCCTGATAATCGTCATCACTTGCCCCTATACCAAGCCCAGCCGATTTTTCGACCAACACTTGATGACCATGTTCGACAAGTTCGCGTGCACTTTCAGGCGTTAAGCCAACGCGATATTCATGGTTTTTGATTTCTTTGGGGGTGCCAATACGCATAAAACGACTCTCTCATGATGATGATCAGCGCCGATCATAATAAAAATCTCGTGCCATGACGAGAGGATGCGTTAACAAAATTTCACTGCTGTGAAATTATTTGTCGCACACTCATATCAATCGCAATGTCAGCATGACATTATCGCCCTCTATAAGGCCCTCTGCCTTGCGCACTTTGGCCTTTACCGGCAGCAAATATTCTGCGCCCTTTTTGCTCGGAAAAATTGACGTTCGCCAGATAGTTGCGCCAATCTGTGCCTCTACTTTAAGGCTTCCCCAACCACGCTTTCTGGGCAGACCAAGCTCAAGTCTGGCTATTGCAGCATGGTCATGAATATTGCTGGCAATATCGCCATCTATGGTCAAAAAATGCCAACTGCCCTTACCTGTATCGGAGTGCCAGACCCAAAGCGCCGAGCGTATCGACAAGCAATCTGCGTTCACTCGGCCTCAGCAGAAACCCGCCTGATCGGTACGGGAATATTACAGATATCTGCGCCGCCCGCAGGCACATTAAAAAACGGGTCGCGCCGATTGGCCCGCGCATCGGCATATTCAGCAAAGCTCTGGCCATCAGTATCAAGATACTCAAAGCGCATCTGCTCACCATCCGCAAGATCAGTCGCCAGTCTTACCGAAACAATAGGTACGCGCTTGCTTGGGTCTTCATAGAACCCCAAAAAGCCTTTGCCGCGCGGCAGGCTGCTCATATGTTCCATACCCTCAATAATCCGTCCGACCAGCGCAATATTGCGGTCCAAATGGCGCGGTGCGTGGCCAATTACGGTGTATAGTTCCGCGCCGCTGCCCGTATCAGGCGAAAGATTGCGACCAACACCGACCATAGCATAGCAATGAACAGGCCAACGTATCGCGGAATCCGGTGTTCCTCCTGCTGCAAGGGGCCAGCCACGCTCAAATGCTGTGTAGCTGATAACATTGCCTCGCGGTATGGTGATCTTCGCAAATTTGCGCCAATTGGCAGCATCGCCTCTCACGACATAGCTGCTTTCAGGCACCACTTCCAAACCCTGTGGCAGCGGCTTTTCTGCTGCGCCTTCCTCGGTGAAACTGCCCCATTGGGTGACATAATTATCCTGCACACGGTTAATGCTGGTGCCATCCCACCATTTTGCCGCCGCCAGTTTGCGAATATTGCGTATCCAGCCTTGCGAATATGGCTCTGGCATAAGCTGAATGACCACTCGCCGTGCACTGCCATCAGCATCCGGCGCCAAATCCATCACCAGCAAATCAGCCGGGGCAATAGCGACCCATTGATCAGTGGCCGCCTGCTCGACAATCTGGTTCGGGGAAGGTGCAGGAGGAGGAGTTTCTGCTGGCGCGGTGTTTTGCGCGTTTATAGCCATCGGACTAACAGCAAGGGCCAGTGCCGCAATGGGCATTGATATGGGCATTTTGAGAAGCTTTTTCATAAGAGCATATGCTAAGCCATTTACGGAGCTTGCGAAAGGGGGAAATCGTGTCTAAGAGCGCGGTTCGGATTTGGCACACGCCAAAACCAAAGACCAAATATCCGCTTTTGTCATCCATGCCAAAGGCACAATATAGACGGACACGTGGCCGAGTGGTCGAAGGCGCACGCCTGGAAAGTGTGTAAAGGGGCAACTCTTTCGTGGGTTCGAATCCCACCGTGTCCGCCATTCTTGTTATGATGCGCCGCGCAACTGTACTGCAAGAGAGGGTAAGCGCTGCATAACGCGTCAATCATCAAGCCCATAGAGCGCAAGGGCTGAGTGACATCTACTTTACTGCCTGACTCAGTTTGGCCTTCTCATAGCTCTTTTATGAGTGACATGTTGTAGTAAGCTTCAAGCCGTTAGGTAATTTTCATCATGATCTTGATGACATTCTCATCACGGGCATCGAAAATCCGATAAGCCTCCGCGCCGTCGGCTAGGTCCTTCTGGTGGCGGCAAATCCACCTTGCTGAAGATCATGTTGGGGCTTGTCGAACCAGAAAATGGCGAAATACTGATTGACGGTCTGCCACTGCACCGTTTTGGTTATAAGAGCTTTCACCGCCAAATTGCTGCTGTGTTGCAGGAAGACAGCTTGTTTGGTGGTTCGCTGGCGGACAATATCGCCTTGTTCGATGATGAAGTGAATATGGAGCTTGTTGTTGCAGCAGCTGCTGCCGCCTCTATCCATCATGATATTGCGGCGATGCCCATGCAATATGAAACACTGGTTGGCGATATGGGTTCTACGCTTTCCGGTGGGCAGAAACAACGCGTGTTGCTGGCCCGCGCACTTTACCGGCGCCCCAAAATTCTCCTTATGGATGAAGGCACGGCGCACCTTGATGCACAGCACGAACAGGCCGTTAATGCGGCCATCGCATCTATGGGTATCACCCGCATCATTATCGCTCATCGCCAAGAGACGATTGATGCTGCTGATCGCATACTGATCATGCAGGGCGGCAAGTTGATCGAATCAGATTAACTCGGCTATTCCCTGATGCGTCTTTTGCATCGTATCATGGGTTTATTCTTATCATATACCGGTCTTCGCGGATGTCCAAAAAGGCATATTGACATAACTCGATATATATCGATATAATGAAATATGCGAAAAACCAGAGCGCCTTCAAAAGCCACGCAATTAGCCCTGATTGCCCTGCTCGATGCTCCGCATGGCATGTACGGTTATGAGATAATGCAAAAGGCCAGCATAAAACCCGGCACGCTGTACCCCATGCTGGCCAGGCTGGAGGATCAAGAGCTTTTGACCTCCCATTGGCAAGAAGCAAGTGTCGAAGGGCGGCCGCCCAGACATGTTTACGCCCTTTCTGAAACAGGCAGGGTTTTCGCCAAAAGTCTGGTAGAAAGATCATCGCCGGATGGTGCATCGCAAGCAAAGCCTAATTCCGCATGAGACACCGCCAATTGATATTCTTGATTGACTTGCTGACACCTCGCCATCGCAAGAAGTGGGCGCAGGCAATGTGCGCGGAAATTTCTGTCATCGATAGGGATAGCAAAGCCATAGTCTTCGGATTGGGATGCCTTTTGGCCTGTTTACACTTTCATTGGGAAATCAAGATCGCACCCGGCGAAAGATGGAGCCTTATCATGAAAGACCGTTTCACTATATTCACATTTGCTTCGGGGTTAATCGCCAGCATTATTGGGCTGACCTATCTCTCGGCATCGGGCGCGCCGCAAACCATGATCATCGTCAATATAGCGGCTACACTATTGGGCATTATACTCGCTATTGGCGCCATCCTCTCCATCCGCATGACAAAGCGTTTTGCGATACTGGCCGCGCTCATTGCATCACTAACCCTGTTGGCCACCGCTCTCTTTGGTTACGCAATCGAGGATGCGAGGCGGTGGATATTGATGGGGCCTTTTTTCGTCCAGACCAGCCTGATCCTTTTACCCAGCATCGCACTTTGCTTCGCAAGATCCCAAAATCTCTGGACCTTATTGGCGATATGTGCAGCTGGATTAGCTGTGGCGATCCAACCAGATCGGGCAATGGCCGCCATGTTGAGCGGGACGGCAATTATCATTTGCTGCAAGAAAGCGAGCAGCATGACAATCACGGCCGCCATATTCTGCTCTATCGCGTTTATGGCGACACTGCTCCAGCCTGATCGCCTGCCAGCAGTGCCATTTGTCGATCATATTCTCTGGACAGCTTTTGATGTCCATGCGACGCTTGGACTGTCGCTCTGGTTCGGATGTCTGATAATGATATGTCCGGTCCTGCTGCTCCCCAGAGCTAATCGCACAATAGTCCATTATATATTCGCATCAAGCTGGCTCATCATTATCGCATCAGCAGCTTTGGGAGCCTATCCGACACCGATGCTTGGCTATGGAGCAAGCGCAATAATCGGGTATTTTTTGAGCCTGATATTCGTACAGCCTTTGACGGATGCGCACTCTTCTACTAACAGCACAGCCGTAAACGGCGAAGCAAGTGGCGAGATAAAAGAGGCGGAGAGTTTCGGGGCAAAGTTTGAACTCGGAGCCGGTCTCAAGCCGCGAAGCGATAGACCAGAGAAAAATGGCGGACACGGAGGGATTCGAACCCTCGAAGCCCCGTAAAGAGCTTGCCTCCTTAGCAGGGAGGTGGTTTCAGCCGCTCACCCACGTGTCCGTTGCCATGCAGCATGATTGAGCATCAAGGCGCGGCCTATAGCTAGCTATATGCTGCTAATCAAGTGATGATACGCGCAATCGATGCTTTATGTAAACTACGCGCAGATATTAACTTTTCGTTTACCATGTCGGTTTACCTTCTGCTCATGAACAAAAAACGGACAGCTCAATCACATATATCATCGGGAAAACATGGTTTTCTACCGGTGCGTCGCGAATTGGACTCTGGTCAACGCCTGTTCATTGCACAGCAATCCCCCGCTGCGCAGCATATGACCAGTGAAAATTTGCACATATTCTGCACATTCTTTGGATGACAAAGTCTTTGCGCAGGCAGGAAAGGGTAATTTCATGACCAATCAACTTTCTAAACTTCACCGTTTTACCAAAACAGGTGCGGCATTTTTGGGGTTGGCAATATCCACCCTAGCCTTGTCACCGCTCGCCGCAACCAGCGCCTATGCACAAATTGAATCGATAGACCCCAATGATGTTATCGATGCGGATCTGGACAATCCGGCAAGCGTCGCACGCGATGAAGCGCAGGCGGCCCGCAATGCCGTAGAAGATGCGGCCACCAACCCTGATTTTTCACGCGATGTCGACCTGCCATCAGATGCCGGTGTTGATTTTGAACAGGCTGGCGATCTTAGCGGTGTCGATGTTGAGACCGTTAGCAATGGCGGCGATCTGGCCAATAATGATGCACTGCCCGGCCCATCACCTGATGGTGCGGGTTTTGAAACCGTACCCGCAAATGGTGCACAGGCCAGCAATGGCACTTTTCAGCAGGACGACCTTATCGGAGCGGCTGAAGGCGTATTTGGCAAGGGCGCCAAAGGCTTGGCCAGCCTGATTGAAGACATTTTGAAAGATCAAGGCCAGCCCAATGGCTATATTGTCGGCCGTGAAGCAGGCGGCGCATTCGTGCTTGGTCTGCGCTATGGCTCTGGCACATTATACCATGCGGTGGAAGGCGAGCGCCCCGTTTATTGGACCGGCCCGTCTATCGGGGTGGATGCAGGCGCCAATGCCGCCAACAGCTTCACCCTGGTCTATAATCTTTATGACAGTGAAGACCTGTATAAGCGCTTCGGTGCCGGTGAAGGCCAGGCCTATTTGATCGGTGGTTTTAACGCCAGCTATCTGCGCCGCGGCAATGTTGTGCTCATCCCCATCCGTGTCGGCGTTGGTGCGCGTTTGGGTGCCAATATCGGCTATCGCAAGTTCAGCAAGAAACAGCGCTGGTTCCCGTTTTGATAAAGGGCTAACAACCATCACAATCTTTAGCAAAACCCCGGAGGCAGCTTCGGGGTTTTTCTTTTGTTGCGGCCTTAAGAGAAAAACACTGCCTGCCGCGCTTTTAATTGGATTTTGGGCGCAATTCTTCTTGGCCAAGGCCTGCGCATCCGCTTATAGATCAGGCGATTCATTTCTCCGGACAGAAAGCGCACTGCCATGCTTGATAACCTCCAACCCTCCCCGCCCGATGCGTTGCTCGCGCTGATTAAACTCTATGCAGCCGATAGCCGCACGGATAAGATTGATCTGGGCGTTGGTGTGTATCGGGACAATGATGGCAATACCCCGGTCTTTGCCGCGATCAAGGAAGCGGAACAGCGGCTTGTCGATCACCAGCCCAGCAAATCCTATCTTGGGCCAGAGGGTGACATGGCGATGGTCAATGGCCTGCTGCCGCATATTCTGGGTGATGTGAACAACACTATCAAAATCGATGGCCTGCAAACACCGGGCGGAACAGGAGCGGTGCGTTTGGCAGCGGATACGCTTTATGCCGCTGGTGCGCGGCGCATCTGGCTGGGCACCCCAAGCTGGCCCAACCATGCCCCGATTTTCAAGGCCGCGCAGATGGAGGTGCTGACCTATAGCCATATGGATGTGGCGACGCAGAGCCTTGATTGGGATGCTTTATTGGCCGCGCTGGACAGTGCGCAAGCGGGTGATGTCGTGCTGTTGCATGGCTGTTGCCATAACCCGACGGGCGTGGATTATAGCGCGGAGCAATGGGCGCATATCTGCGCGGTTATGGCGCAAAAGCAGCTTTTCCCGCTGGTTGACTTTGCTTATCACGGGCTGGGTCAGGGTTTTGATGCAGACAGTGCGGGCCTGAAAACCGTATTGGCCCATCTGCCCGAAGTGATGATTGCCTATAGCTGTGATAAGAATTTCGGCATGTATCGTGACCGTGTTGGCGCGCTTTATGCGGTGGTGCAGGATGAGAATGTCCTGACCGATGTGAAATCCAATATGGCCAGCCTGGCGCGCGCCAACTGGTCCATGCCGCCCGATCATGGCGGCGCAGCGGTGCGGATTATCCTGGAAGATGCCGCGCTGACCGGCATGTGGCGTGACGAGGCAGAGGCCATGCGGCTGCGCATGCGCAAAGTGCGCGATATGCTGGCCGCAGCAGGACAAGCGGGCAGCGCGGACTTCCGCCCCTTGGCGACGCAAAATGGCATGTTCTCCATGTTGCCGCTGAACAAAGACCAGATTTTGGCCCTGCGCAACGATCACGGCGTCTATATGGCCGGCTCCGGCCGCATCAACGTCGCGGGACTGTCCGAAAGCAATATCGGGAAGTTTGTTGAGGCGGTTGGTGTGGTGAGCGGGTAGATCACTCCCGCTTCATTACGCCTTAATCCTGTCTCTCCGCACCCCTGAGCTTGTCGAAGGCGAAGGGTCGAAGTGCGCTTAACAATTACAGACAATGCCGAGAAACGAGCCTAGCCATGGGTATGAGAAGTTTGTTAAAAAGGTTGGCATTGTTGATGAGCCGGTAAAAATTATAACGCTCCCCAAAACGGCAGTATTTTGACATTTGCTTTGCCTAATTCAATTTTTGACTCTTATTTTCTATTACCTTCTGCCACTATACTTACATGTATAGATTATACCTAGATGAAGTTGGAACAGATGGCCTCACAAATTTGCATAAGGACAGGAACCGCTATCTTAGCTTGACAGGTGTAGCCATAGAGATCGCGCATGCCAGAGACGAATTAGAACCGAGATTTAATCAAATCAAAGGCGCTATATTCGAGCATGACCCTGATAGTCCCATTGTTTTTCATCGAAGTGATATATTGGGTGGCAAAGGGCCATATGCGAGGATTAGAACTGATAGCGAATTCAGAAAGAGATTTGACAAAGCTATCTTAGAGGTTTTTCGTGCCATTGACTACACCGTAATTACGGCACTGATAGACAAACAATGGATGCTGAGCCAGTTGCATTGGAAAGATCGTCATCCTTACCATTTTCTTATGGAAGTCATTGTCGAGAAATATGCACAATTTTTAGAACGAAAGAGGCAAGTGGGCGATATAATGCCGGAAAGTCGGCAAGCTAAAGATAAGTTACTACAATTAGAATTCGAGCGCTTTAGAAATGAAGGAACACGGTACGTCAATGCTCAGCGTATCCAATCTGCTATGCGAGCGAAAAGCCTCAAATTTCGTACTAAAAAGGATAATATTGCGGGCCTTCAGCTATGTGACTTATTAGCACATCCTAGCCATATGTACGTCCGAAGTGTGATGGGCCATGAAGTCAATCTAGGTCTGTTTGCAAATCAGATACGGCCAATTTTAGTTGGGCACAAATATGACAGATCCGCTTGGGGTAAGATACAAGGCTACGGATATAAATACCTGCCAGAAACACAAAGGGCGACCTAAGCGCCGCCCCGATGGATTATGTACCATCTTGTTACCAACCGCCGTAGCATTGGATTAATTTATATATAATCAAGTTTGCCTAATTTTGCAAGGCATTTAGCTTTAGCAACAACCTAACACGATACTGAACCTCACAAAAACCCGTCCAGCGTTTCCATAAATAGCCCAAATTGGTCATGGTGTAGCCAATGGCCGGCATTGGCGAATTCACGGACTTCTACATTGTCGCCGAAATGCTTTATGCGGCCGTCTTTTTGTGGGTTGCTGGCCCAGCTGTCGGCGCCATAGAGCATCAGCGTGGGGCAGGTGATATTGCGCCACATCTCCTCTGTCGCGTCGCTGGGCAGGTCATGTGGCCACCAATTGCGCATTAGCGGGTCGAATTTCCAGCTATAGCTGCCATCTTCATTGCGGACCACGGCATGGACGGTTAAATGGCGCACTTGTTCGTCAGAAAGATGCGGGTTCTCGGTTTTCATCCGCTCCAGCGCGGCATCAAAATCCTTATAGCGGCGCGGCGCGATATCGGCATATTTTTGCTTCGTCTCCATCCATTCGCGCAAACGGTTGGCGGTGCCTTTGGCGGCCATCTCTGCCTGAATTTTAGGCGATGGGCCCAGCCCTTCAATCGCCACCAGCTTCTTCACCTTATCAGGGTATAAACCGGTGTAGCGAATGGCGATATTGCCGCCCATGCTGTGCGCAACAATGGTTACGGGTGCCAAATCCATTTGGTCAATTAACTGTTTCAAATCATAGATATAAGATAATATGGGGTAATTGCCGTCGCTCGCCCACTGGCTGTCCCCATGGCCGCGCAGATCAGGCGCGATAATATGATAATGTTCGCGCAATGCCTGCGCTGTCCAATCCCAATTGCGGCAATGGTCACGTCCGCCATGCAGCAGGATAAGCGGCGGCGCATCCTGATTGCCCCAGTCAACATAGTTAAGGCGCAAACGCTGGGAGAAATAGCTGTTCGATGCGGGGCCAATAAGGGTCATAATATATGTTCCGAGAATTATGTGCTGAGCATGTATGCTGTGCGGCTATGGCAACAGATTAGCCGCCAATGGCGCAATTGTCGAAGCCTGTTTCGCGGTGCCAAGCGACCTGCCATTTCTTTCTCTCACGATAATGCGCTGCGCTCATATCTCCGAGGGGCGGGCTTTGACCCGGCGGCCGGTCGGCCTTGCGCACCCTTGGGTTCGGTTTTGCACCTGCCTGGCACCAAGGCGCTTGAAAAACTTAGCCTGCCGCGCGGCTGATGATATCGGCCATCGCCATGGCGGCTTTTGCTGCTTCGCCGCCTTTGTCTTTCTCATCCGGCTTGGCGCGGGTTAGGGCTTGTGCGTCATTTTCAACTGTCAAAATGCCATTACCGATGGCGATGCCGTCCAGCGTTAGCGCCATGATGCCGCGCGCGCTTTCATTGGCGACAATCTCAAAATGATAAGTTTCCCCGCGAATAATTACGCCAAGTGCGACAAAGCCTTCAAATGCATTGGTCTCCACCAGCGCCGAAATTGCGCCCGGAACCTCCAATGCGCCAGGAACGGTGACAATTTCCACATCATGCCCGGCCGCTTCCAGCGCAGCGCGTGCGCCGCTGATCAACAGGTCATTCAGCGCATCATAAAAACGGGCTTCGACGATACAATATTTGGCCATATTACGTAATCCTTATTCCATGTGTAGAGTTTAGCCCAAGGGCACTGCGCGCTGTCCTGTGATCCGCAGGCCATAGGCATCAAGCCCGACCAGTTCATGGCTGCTATTGCTCAACAATTCCATATCCTGCACGCCCAAATCCGCCAAAATCTGTGCGCCAACGCCATAATCGCGCAGCTGGTCCGGCATGCCGCTTGCTGGCGCGGGCGTGGCGGGCTTTTCACCCAAAAGGCGTTTCACCTGGCTGGAAAGGAAGTTGCGGCCGGTTTGCGGGATCATGACGATAAGGCCAGCGCCCTCTTCACCAATGATTTTCATTGATTCGGCCAACATGCCCGTTGGCGCCGATGCCGCGCCAAAAATATCGTCAAACACGCTTAAGGCATGCATGCGCACCAAGGTCGGATTATCAGGGTCAACATGCCCTTTTTGCAGCACCAGCTGCTCCGTCTGGGTGGCGTGGTTATAATAGGTGATGGCATTCCACTCCCCGCCCCAGCGACTGGAAAAACGCGCCTCTATGCGCTTTTCGGCCAGATGGTCATTGCGCAGGCGATAGGCTATCAAATCGCGAATGGTGCCGATTTTCAAATTATGGGTGTGGGCAAAGGCAACCAGATCATCGAGCCGCGCCATCTCACCATCATCACGCATAATCTCACAAATCACACCCGACGGATTCAACCCGGCAAGGCGCGAAACATCCACCGCTGCCTCTGTATGGCCCGCGCGGACCAACACGCCGCCATCCTTTGCCTGAAGCGGGAAAATATGGCCCGGCGTCACGATATCGGTCGCGCCCTTATTGCTGTCCACCGCAACCGCGACAGTGCGCGCACGATCGGCAGCGCTAATGCCCGTTGTAACGCCTTCGCGCGCTTCAATAGAGATGGTGAAGGCGGTGCTATATTGTGCGCGGTTATTCTGGCTCATCATATCAAGGCCCAGCTCATCCACCCGCTCCTTGGTCATCGCCAGACAGATTAGCCCGCGGCCATATTTCGCCATGAAATTGATTGCATCAGGCGTCGCCATTTGCGCGGGGATAATCAGATCGCCCTCATTTTCGCGGTCCTCATCATCCACCAAGATATACATGCGGCCATTACGTGCTTCATTGATAATCTCTTCAGCGCTGGCCATTACCGCCGTGCCATCCTGCGCCAAATAGGCCTCTAGCTTGGCCAGTGTTTCCGCTGTCGGGTTCCAATCGTCATCGCCCAATTTGCGCAGGCTATTGGCATGCAGGCCGGCCGCACGCGCCAGACCGGCACGGCTCATCTGGCCTTCCTCAACAATTTCAATCACACGGTCGATCAGCGGGGTTTGCATGATAGTCTCTCCATAAACAGCATATGCTCAGTAGCGCTGTGATAATATGGAGCAGATATCACACTATAATGTGAATTTCCAGAGTAGAGCGCAATTATTTTGCCATATGCGTCTGCATTCGCTGTAAATAGCGGGCCAGAACGTCAATCTCCAAATTCACTTCATCGCCTTGCGCCCAATGCTGTGCTGTGGTCATTTCAGCCGTGTGCGGAATGATGTTAAGCGTGAAAATGCTAGTATCTTCATGATCTTCAACGCTGTTTACCGTCAAAGATATGCCATCGACAGTGACCGAACCCTTGGCCGCAACAAAGGGCGCGATGGTATCGGGCATGGAAATCACAATGTGATGTGAACCGCCAACCGGTGCAACGCTATTGATGCGGCCAACACCGTCCACATGGCCAGTGACGATATGACCGCCCAGCTCATCGCCCACTTTAAGCGCGCGCTCCAGATTAAGCGGGCGACCAACAGCGAACATGTCCGCCGCGACGCAGCGTATTGTTTCGCCCGATACGTCAACGGCAAACCAATTGCCCGCATCATCATGGCCCTTATCAACCACTGTCAAACACACCCCGGAACAGGCAATAGACGCGCCCATATCAACGCCCGCCATATCATATAGGGTGCGGATAGTCAGACGCAGATCGCCGCGCTGCTCTGCCTTTTCAATGCGGCCAATATCGGTAATAATGCCGGTAAACATAGTCTTCTCCTGCGCGTCTATTCTGTGCGCTTTTGCATCTGCTTATGCAGTGCGCCAATAACGTTCCATTCGGTCTTTGCCAAGCATGCGGCTATCGACCAGCCGCCATTGATCATGCGCATCAGCCAGCGACGCCAAACCAATATCATGCAGCGCGGCCCGCCCCTTGCCGATGATGATGGGCGCGCGGTAGATCAGCACTTCATCCACCATATTGGCGGACAAAAAGGCCGCTGCTGCCCCTGCGCCGCCCTCTACCATGATATGATGGACATCGCTTATATCGCCAATCTGGCTTGGACTGCTGAGCGTTAACCAGCCCTCGCCATATTGCTCTGCCACCGGCCCTTGGCGCGTTAAAACGGCACGTCTTGGGCTGCGGCCCCGCAATCCAGGCAAGCGCACATCCAATCGCGGCTGATCATGGCGCAAGGTTTCGCCGCCAACCACAATAATATCCTGACGCGCGCGCTGCGCATGGGCATGGGCGCGGGCCTGATCGCCCGTAATCCACTGGCTTTCGCCATTGGCCAGCGCAATCTGTCCATCCAATGATGTCGCCAGTTTCAGCATGATATGCGGGCGACCACGGGTTTTCTGGCTGATATAACCGGCCAGATGATGCGCGGCCAGATCGCGGCCTATGCCCGTCTGCACACTAATACCCGCCTGTTGCAGACGCGCGATTGCTTTGCCCGCGGTGCGCTGATCTGGGTCCTCCAGCGCGATGATGACGCGGCGCGGCGCGGCCTCTGCCACCAGATCTGCACATGCCGGTCCGCGGCTGCTGATATGCGCGCAAGGCTCCAGCGTGATATAAAAATCGCAATCGCCAAAATCATTTATGCCGGCGCGCTTTGCTCCACTGATCGCCATAGCCTCTGCATGCGGGCGGCCGCCCTGTGCCGTGACCCCGCGCGCCACCACTATATTATTGCGCACGATCAGGCATGCGATGCTGGGGTTGGGCCGCGCCAATATTGCGCTGCGCTGCGCCAAATTCAGAGCAGCCGCCATCCAGCGCTGGTCCGTAACTGCATCAACCAGGGCCTGTGACCCGCCAGCACTCACTCCTGACCCACCGCTTCACCCCCATTGGCATCCTCATCATCATCGACATCGACACCGCTAGCCTCTGCCAGATCGCGGTAAAATTTCTTTATCTTCTCGGCCTGTTCACGATTGCGCTCAAACTCGGCATCACGTTCCAGCCGGTTCTGCTCGTAACGCGCTTCTTTCTGTCTTAAAGTCTCATCAATCGGCGGTAAATCGACATAATCAACCTCATATGGTCGCGGCTCGATACGGAAATTTGATGCTTGCCCCAAAAACCCGCCCAATATGCAAATGGTGAGCGCACCTGCCAAAGCCAAAAAGCGAATACGATAAGGGCTATCCCATTTCAGCATTGCCCAAAGATCATTTACCGCACCGCTGGGCGAAATACGGTTCCAATAGCGAATGCGTTCGGCAGGCATATGATAGCGCGGCTTGCTCTTGCGCCGCTCTTTAACATCAGGGCTTTTCTGCGTCTCAGCATCGGGTGAGTCATTGGTCATGCCGCCATATATAGGCAGCAAAGCAGGGCGCGACCAGCCCCCTCTGACTGGCCGTAATAATCTAACCCCGCTTATTGATCGTTAATAGTGAAATTTACGCTGATCGTCTTCCAATCCTCAATCGGCTGACCATCGCGCGTGGCTGGTTTGAAACGCCATTTACGCAAGGCATGGCGTTCTGTCGCTTTGAAAAAGGCTGGATCAGTGGCAGAAATCTCTTCAACCGCTTTTACTCGTCCATTAGTGCCGACCAACACCCGCACTTTGACCACGCCCTCTATACCCGCACGCAATTTTCCGCTGGGGAAATTGGGCTGGAATTGCCGCGCAAAGCGCTGATCCCATTGCGGCGCGACCAAGACAGGGTCCGGAATAGGAATAACGGTGATCGCGCCATCATCAATGGCAGTGCCGCCACCCGGCAAAGGGTCTATGCCAAAATCGCCATTCAATATTGGCTCACCAATAGTGCCAAAACCCCGTTCAATCGGGAAAATCGGGTCCGGCGCGGTAGGTGTTGGTGCAGGTAGAGGTGGCCGCGGCTTGACGATGTCTTCCACTTTTTCAATCGGTTTTGGTGGTGGCGGCTCTGTTATGGGTGTGATTACACTAACTGGAATAGCATCAGGCCCATCTTCATCAACAATGATAGCGGTGGGCAGCAATAACAGGGCTGCAATACCCACACCTTGTAAAGCCGCCGTAATAACAGCACTGCGCAGCTTATCCTTATTGTCTGTGCCCAGCCCGTCATATTCACCATAGCCGCGTGTTGCAAAAGCCATTTTCACTCTCCTTTTCATCCCCTGAATGGTGATTTTGCAGATATGGCATAAGCACCAAACAGTTATGTTATACTATTACATTATGGCATTTTGTCAAGCGTTCCGTAGGGGAAGCCTTAATGAAGAACTCTCTTAACCAAGCAAAAGCCTAGATTTTCGCGCTTTTCGTGGCGTAATTTTTATGCGTTAATGGCTTTATTATTGGCATTATATGGCTAAGCTACCCCCATGTACTGGCGTTTTGTGTCTCTGACAGCTCTCTGCTTATTGCTCTTTGCGTGTGACGAAACCGATAGACTGAATGAGTCCGATGCGTTTTCTAGGTGGCTTAGCGAAAAGCCCGAACGCGCTACGATCTTTGCCGATTTTCAGCACTATTTAGCAGCACAAAATGTTGCTGGCATTGTGCCGGATGCCGATCTGCTCATTACAGACAGCCAATATCGCAGCATCAAATGTCCAGTATCAATCTATGCCATGCCGCCCCGCGCTGCATGGCCGCATATCGCAGCGACACTGGCTTTGGTGCGCGACAAAGTCATTCCGGCCATTGGGCCTGTTCGCATTGTCTCCGGCTATCGCCCGCCAGAGTTCAATCGCTGTATCCAGGGCGCAAAGCAAAGTGCACATATGGGCAAAGGCGCTTATGATATGGTGGCGCGTGACGAGAAGCTGCCCAAGGCAGTGCTTTACACAAAACTGTGCGCCGCATGGCGGCAATCGCCGGAAAGTAGCTTCGGGCTTGGTGCCTATTATGACGTCAATGACCCTGATCGCAGCAAAGGCCGCTTTCATATTGACGCCAGCGGCTATCGCAGTTGGGGTTTTGGCTATAAAGGGTCGAGCAGCCCCTGCCGCCAACTCCTATAGAGGGCACTTAAGACTGCATAATATGCGGTTTCTATCGGTGCAGCGATTATATCTGTGCAGCACGGGCCAGACGGCGCAGCGCGACATTACGGCCCAATATCGGCAGCAATTCGCCCATATCCGGCCCGTGATTTTGGCCGGTCAATGCTTGGCGCAGCGGCATAAACAGGCCCTTGCCCTTGCGGCCAGTTGATGCTTTCAGGCCACCCGTCAATTCGCTCCACGCCTTATCTGACCAGCTTTGTGCGGATAGCATATCATGCGCGGATTGCAGATAGTCGCGGTCCTCATCAGAAAATTCGGGCAATTCAATCGGCCCTTCGACAATGGCCCACCAATCGGCAACCTCACCCAAATGGGCAATATTCGGGCGGATGGCATGCCAGGCATCAGCATCTATCGCTGCGGGCAAGCGGTCTTTCACTGCATCATGCTCCAGCTTATGCACAATTTGCGTGTTGAGACGCATCAGGTCTTCAGGATCAAATTTTGCCGGTGCGCGGCCAAAACGCTGAAAATCAAAACTGTCGATCAATGCCGCCATGTCGGTTTCAGGGATGACCGGGTCACTGGTGCCCAGCCGCGCCAGCATGGCCAGCACAGATTGCGCCTCAATATGTTGTTCGCGAAACTCTGAAACACCCATTGAGCCAAGCCGTTTGGACAATTTACCCTCTTTACCCATCAGCAAGGCCGTGTGCGCAAAGCTGGGCACACTTGCACCCAATGCTTCAAACATCTGTATCTGCGCTGCGGTATTGGCAACATGATCTTCACCGCGCACCACATGGGTGATGCCATGATCGGCATCATCAATGGTGGAGGGCAGCATATAAAGCCATGACCCATCGGCACGGCGAATCACTGGGTCCGACAGCGCGGGTGGTTCAAAACGTTGCAGCCCGCGCACCAGGTCGTCCCACTCAATCCGCGCATCATGGTCCAGCTTGAAGCGCCAATGCGGCGTGCGCCCTTCGGCTTCATAAGCAGCAATCTGTTCAGCACTATCATCCAGCGCGCCGCGATCATATACCGGCGCCAACCCACGTGAGCGCAGCACCTTGCGTTTCAGATCCAACTCCTGCGCGGTTTCGTAACAGGGGTAAACACGGCCATCTGCCCTTAGTTTTTCAAAAGCAGCCTCATAGGCGTCAAAGCGCTCCGACTGGCGGAAACTGCTATCCCAGTTGAGGCCCAGCCACTGCAAATCCTGCTGGATGCCGGTGACATAGTCTTCCTTGCTGCGCTCCGGGTCGGTATCATCAATACGCAGCACAAAATGGCCGCTGGTTTTCTGCGCCCACATCCAATTGTGCAGGGCGGTGCGGATATTGCCGATATGCAAATGGCCGGTCGGCGACGGCGCGAAACGAATTTTTGTGGTCATGGAACGGCGCTTTGCCCGTTTTGCCATAATTTGTCGAGATGGCGCGATGAAATGACGCAATAAATTGCGCTAAATATTCTCATCACACCGTGCGAAAAGCGTTTGTAATGGGGTAGCGTCTGTCTCGGCCAAAATTGCGGCTGCCCAATTTTACGCCGGGCGGGGCCTGGCGGCGTTTATATTCAGCGATGTACAGCAAGCGCTCAATACGGGTCACGACATCACGGTCAAAACCCTTGGCGACCAGATCATCGACCGACAGCTCCTCCTCAATCAAACCGTGCAGCAGCGGATCAAGCACGTCATAATCGGGTAGGCTGTCACTGTCTTTCTGGTCAGGGCGTAGTTCGGCAGATGGCGGCTTGGTGATAACGCTATCGGGCATCACCGGACCATCGGGCCCTAAGCCAAGCGAAGGTTTATTGCCGTTGCGCCAGCGCGAGAGATCAAACACCGTCAGCTTATACGCGTCTTTCAACACCGAATAGCCGCCCGCCATATCGCCATAAATGGTCGCATAGCCAACGCTCATCTCGCTCTTATTGCCGGTGGTCAGCAGCATATGGCCAAATTTGTTGCTCAACGCCATCAGCGTAACGCCCCTGATGCGCGATTGGATATTCTCCTCAGTTGTATCAACATCGCGGTCGGCAAAGCTGCCCGACAGCATCGCATCAAAACCTTCAACCGCCGGATTGATGGCGATTGTGTCTAGCCGCGTGCCCAGCATTTGGGCGCAGCCTTCGGCATCATCCAGGCTTTCCTGACTCGTAAAACGGCTGGGCATCATCACGCACCAGACGCGCTCTGAGCCCAGGGCATCCACCGCAACCGCCGCTGATAATGCACTGTCTATACCGCCGGACAGGCCCAGCACCACGCCGGGAAAGCCATTGCGATTCACATAGTCGCGCAAGCCGACTATCATTGCATTATAAATATCTGCCGGATGTTGATCCCATGACGCCAGAGCGCCTTGATGGCATTCCCACTTGCCATTTTCCAAGCGATTCCAGATAGTTGTTTCGCTATGCTCATCCCAATCGGGCAATCGGCATATCGTCTGGCCATCGGCATTGAGCACGAAAGAGCAGCCGTCAAACACCAGTTCGTCCTGACCGCCAACACGGTTGAGAAACAAGAGCGGCAGTCCTGTCTCTTTCACCCGCGCACGGAAAACATCCATTTCGCGGTGGTCATCTTTGTCAATTTCATAGGGACTGCCATTGACCGAGATTAATATCTCCGCGCCCTGTTCGGCCAGATGGCGCGGCACTTTGGGTAGCCAGCCATCCTCACAAATCGGCAGGCCCAGCCTTACACCGCGAAATTCAACAGGGCGCGGCAAGGGGCCAGGCGCAAAAAGGCGCTTTTCATCAAAAGTACCATAATTGGGCAGCTCATGCTTAAACCGCACATCCGCCACCTTGCCGTCATCCAATATGGCGACACCATTGTGCAGCCTATCGCCATCAGTAAAAACACTGCCGACCAGCATGGCCGGCCCGCCATCAGAAGTGGCCGCCGCCAAACGGTCCAGCTCTGCCGCTGCGCGGTGAATAAGCGCGGGTTTCAGCACCAGATCCTCGGGCGGATAACCGATTAATTGCAATTCGGGAAAGACGATCAGATCAGGCTGCGCATCCGCTGCTGCGCCCTGCACAGCATCTGCACGCGCGGCCAGCATAGCATCGGCATTATCGCGCAACGCGCCCATTTTCTGGTTGAGCTGCACCATGGTTATTATCAGGCGATTGGTCATGCCCCAAATGATAGGCAGCACGCCAATAGGCCGCAATGATTATTCTGACCATACAGGCCATGAATCGGCTGTCGAGCTGAAATAATAGAAATGATGACAGCTGGCAGACAGAAATTAGGGGATTTGACTTCTTATACTCTTTTGCTTTGGCGCTGTCGCCGCTAACACCATCACAAAATTGTCACGCGCAAAACCGTCACGGGGAATTCGCCATGAAAATCATGTCTGCCAACAGCAATCTGCCTCTCGCTCGCGCTATTGCTGCTTATCTGGAACTGCCGCTAACCGATGTCAGTGTGCGGCGCTTTGCAGACGAAGAGATTTTTGTCGAAATCCATGAAAATGTGCGCGGTGAAGATGTGTTTGTTCTGCAATCCACCTGTTACCCCGCCAATGACAATTTGATGGAATTGCTAATCTGTATCGATGCTCTGAAACGTGCATCGGCGCGGCGCATTACCGCCGTGGTGCCCTATTTTGGCTATGCCCGGCAAGACCGTAAACCCGGCCCGCGCACGCCGATATCGGCCAAGCTAGTCGCCAACCTGATCACCGTGGCGGGCGCGGACCGTGTGCTTTCGGTTGATCTGCATGCAGGGCAGATTCAGGGCTTTTTCGATATCCCGACAGACAATCTTTATGCCGCGCCAGTAATGGCCGCGGATATTCAAGCGCGTTTTGGCGGGCATGAACTGATGGTAGTGTCGCCTGATGTTGGCGGCGTGGTGCGCGCACGGGCATTGGCCAAAAGGCTGGACAATGCGCCGCTGGCCATTGTTGATAAACGCCGTGAAAAGCCCGGCGAATCTGAAGTGATGAACATTATCGGCGATGTGTCGGGCCGCTTTTGCGTGCTGATCGATGATATTGTCGATAGCGGCGGCACATTGTGCAATGCCGCAGAAGCCTTGAAACAGGCGGGCGCGGTTGATGTCGCGGCCTATATTACGCACGGCGTTCTTTCCGGCAATGCGGTCAGCCGTGTTGATAATAGCGGCCTAACTGAATTGGTGATTACCGATTCGATTGAAGCGACAGAAGCGGTAAAAAACTCGCAGCGCATCCGCCAACTGCCCATGGCGCCTTTATTGGGCGAAGCAATCCGCCGGATAGCCGATGAGAGCTCCGTCAGCAGCCTGTTTGATTGATAACAAGCCGCGTTTTGTATTCCTATTATAAGGGTCCGCCATGACCAAAGATGATATTGCCCTTGCATCCCGGCTTGCCGATGCAGCGGGTGCAGCCATTCGCCCCTTTTTCCGCGCGGTGTTTGAAACTGAGCGTAAGGGCGATAGCTCCCCCGTGACAGAGGCGGACCGCGCAGCAGAGGCCGCGATGCGTCAGATATTGGATGCAGAGCGCCCCGATGATGCGATTATTGGCGAGGAATATGGCGAAAAGCCGGGCACATCGGGCAAGCAATGGGTGCTGGACCCGATTGACGGCACCACCAGCTTCATTGCCGGACGGCCGATTTTCGGCACGCTGATTGCGCTGTTGGAAGGTGGTTTCCCCGTTATTGGCGTGATCGATCAGCCCATTGCCAAGGAACGATGGACCGGCGTTATGGGCCGCTGCACGACCTTCAATGGCCAGCCGGTCAAGACACGCCCCTGCCCCAAGCTGGACGAGGCGATTTTGGCTTCAACCAGCCCGCATCTCTTCACTGACCATGATGCCGACCATTTTATGAAGCTGGCCAAGCAAACCGAAACCCGCCGCATGATCTGGGGCGGGGATTGCTATAATTATGGCCTGTTGGCCAGCGGGCATATTGACCTGGTGTGTGAGAGCGGGTTGAAATTGCATGATTTTGCCGCGCTGGTCCCCATTGTGGAAGGTGCAGGCGGCCATATGTGCGATTGGCAAGGCGACCCACTGCACGCCGCCAGCGATGGCCGTGTCGTCGCCATCGGCGATTCCGCTCGGGTGGAGGACGTGCTGGTCGCAATGGGTGTCGGCTGATGAAATTTGACTATTTGAAAGATTTGTTCTTGACCGCCGTTGCCAAGTGATTCAGAGGTAATGAATTGGGAGTGTAGCCGCACCGTCATTCTGGTCCGTGATTAGAATCCGAATGAGTACTGACGTGGCCAGCGACGGGTATGTGCTTGCACAGCCTCTCGCCTCCCATAACGCCAGCGTGTATAATGTCGAACGTTTACGATCTTCATAACACACTACCTTTCTGCATGTGAGGTTAAGCTCACTCTCCAAGAAGCGTTTTGCCCCTCGCCCTAAAAGGGGTTGCGTGGAGATACAGACCGGTAACGGTGCGACTACATGTTAAGTGTGGTGGCCCAACCCGATTCGAGCAAGTAATAGTTCACAGTTGCGTGGATAAAATGTGGAAAACTCGGTTTTGGCGCGCCAAGGTCTAGTATAATGGGCCTTTAGCCCGTTTCGGGTCCGCTGATCGCCCAGATATAGCCAAAGGGGTCGCGCAATTGCCCGTAGCGGCCGCCCCAAAACTGATTGTCTAGGGGGAAATGCACCTGCGCACCGGCATCGCATGCGCGCTGCCACGCGGCGTCTGCATCGCCGACCTCCAGCGTTAATGTGCAGCCCGAAGGTGGCGCCATCGGTTTGCCATCGCGCATTTCGGGAAAATCATCATTGAGCATCAAAATGCTGCCATTAATGGCCAATGTGCCGTGCATCAGCCTGTCGCCAGCCTCTTCACTGTTTTCGAACAGCACATCTGCGCCAAAAGCCGCTTTATAAAAGGCAATGGCGTCTTTGGCTTTGCTCTTTTCTTTGGTGCCACCAACGATGGTGATATGCGCGGTAATGCCGCTGCGTATTGGTTCATCGGTCATGATATGCTCCTCAGTCCAATAGCTATATAGACCATCTCACCCCGGATCACACCATATCGCCCCATATCACCATTGCACGCTATATTATTATGCAGAGGCAGAATCGCGCCATGCCCGATAAGATTTCAAGCGTTTGTTGCCGCGCATTCTGTCCGCTATCAAAGCAACTATCGGCCATATGCCAGGCTTAGGCGCTTTATTCTGCGCCAGCCGCTCAAGCTGCGCTTTCGTAAGTGCCATATTGGCCAATGCACCCAGCGTCTGGTTTGACCAGCCACTCTCCGCAACATGGACATCTTTCAGCTGGTCCGCCTTCCATTGATTGGGCAGGTCGGGCGCAAAGGCCAGTGCCCGCGCAATGCCGAGCAATGATACGCCAAAACCGGCTTCGTCTTTCTCCAATGCGGCGATGGCTACTGATCGTTTGGTAATGCCGCCTGTGACCATGATAGGCATTTGTGCCGTGCGCGCGATGCGGCGTGCAAAGTCCACAAAATAGGCTTCACGCTTTATACTGGTCGATCCGTCGGTCGCGCCCTGCATGGCCGGGCTTTCATAGCTGCCACCTGACAATTCAATGCAATCAACGCCCAGCGGGTTAAGCATCGCAACAACCTGCTCTGCCTCTTCGACAGTAAAGCCGCCTTTCTGAAAATCAGCGGAGTTAAGTTTGATGCTAACGCAAAACTCTGCACCAACCTTGCCGCGTACCTCTTTGGCTATTGATAGCAATAGGCGCGCTCTGTTTTCTAATGGCCCGCCCCATTGGTCATCCCGCTTATTGGTCAGGGGCGAAAGAAACTGGCTCAGCAGATAGCCATGGGCGGCATGTATCTGCACTCCGTTAAAGCCGGCTTGCTCTGCCAATTGCGCAGTATTTCCAAAGCGGGTTATAATGTCCTCAATCTCAGATTGAGACAGCGCCTTGGGCTGTGCCATCAAATGCGAATGCTTGCCCAGATCCACCGCAACATCGGACGGTGCAACGGCCTGCTCCCCCATATTGGCAAATATCTGCCGGCCCGGATGGTTGATCTGCATCCATATATGTCCGCCACCCGAACGCCCTTGTTCGGCCCAATGCGCAAATGCAGCCAGGTTGCTGTCATCCTGCAGCACCACGCCGCCTGGTCCGGTCATAGCATCTGGCGCGACCATGACATTGCCTGTGATGATCGTCCCAACGCCGCCATCTGCCCATTGGCGATACAGCGCAAACAAACGCTCGCCCGGCACCTGCCCATAATCCGCAAGATTTTCTTCCATCGCCGCCTTGGCCAAACGGTTAGGCAGTCTCTGGCCATTGGGTAACGTCAGGCTTTCAAACAGGCTATCGGCATGAGGCATATTATCATCGCTTTTTTAGAAGGTCATGGTGGTAACTAAGTTTTATATAGCAACTTAATGACTTTATGCAGGGATTATGTCAAGCAGCTAGGCTCAGGATGCATTAATTTCACGGGTGCAGCGCCAAAATGACGAAGATATCTGGCGAAAAGGGCCGCCGGGAGGGCTGGTTGCCCTTCCAAGGTCCTTTTTGCCGGAGATCAAAGTCATTTTGACGTCCTTTCAGGATTTGACCAATTGGCCCTTATGCAGCGTCAGCAAAGCTTGCAATAGTGCCGATATGGCTACGCTTTCCTTCCTCGCCTAAGGGCCAATTGCTTCAAACTGCACTCCGCGTAATTAATGCATCCTGAGCCTAGGGCAATCCAGCGCTTGCATTATCGCGCGTGCGCTTGTAACGGCCTTGCTTCGCCAACATAGTTGCGCGAATCGCATTGATAGGCTGGCCAGTTAGGGCTGCCATGTCTGTCACAAATGGAGACTTTCCTCTGACACAGGTCAAAGGAAAATAGAAAGGAACCAAAATGCCCAAGCTGAAGACCAAAAGTGGTGTGAAGAAACGCTTCAAAATCACCGCAACTGGCAAAGTTAAGCATGGTGTTGCTGGTAAGCGTCACCGTCTGATGAGCCATAATAGCAAATATATCCGTCAGAACCGTGGCACCAGTGTCGCCAGCGACCCGGATGCACGGACAATCAAAAAATGGGCGCCTTACGGCTTGCGGTGAACCCGCCCCGATTTGAAATTTTCTGAAAGGATATAGATTATGGCACGCGTCAAACGGGGTGTTACCACCCGCGCCAAACACAAAAGATTATTAGAACAGGCCAAAGGCTATCGCGGCCGCCGCAAGAACACGATCCGTGTTGCACGCCAGGCAGTCGAAAAAGCCGGCCAATATGCCTATCGCGACCGTAAGGTTAAGAAGCGCAACTTCCGCAGCTTGTGGATCCAGCGTATTAACGCTGCTGTGCGCGCCGAAGGCATGACCTATGGCACCTTCATGCACGGTTTGAAAATGACCGATGTTGATCTGGACCGCAAAATGCTGGCCGATCTGGCAATGAACGAACATGCTGTCTTTTTGACCATCGTCAAACAGGCGCAGGATGCTCTGGCCAAAGCCTAAGCACCCCATCTTGAAGATTAAAGAGAGCGCCGACCCGATAAAGGTCCGGCGCTTTTTTCTTGTCTGTAGCTGGTCGCTATAGCTGCATGCGTACACACTACCCGCCTCCCGTCATTCCTGCGAAGGCAGGAATCCAACTTATAAGCCAGATGATTATGCTGCATGAATTTAGCCCTATTACATATCTTCTGGCGAGCCACAGATACGGCACTTTATATGTTGGCGTAACTTCCAATCTCATGAAAAGGCTCTATGAACATCGAAATGACGTGATCGACGGGTTCAGTAAGGATAGAGGCACCAAATTGCTGGTCTGGTTTGAAACCCACAGCACAATGGAAGAAGCAATTATTCGGGAAAAACGGATCAAAAAATGGAAGCGGCAATGGAAGATAAATCTGATCGAGCAGAATAATCCTGATTGGCGCGATCTGGCGCTGGATTTGGGCTTTGCCAAAATCAAGACAGTGCGTTTGAAAAATTAACGGGATGGAGCTGGATTCCTGCCTTCGCAGGAATGACGACCAAGGATAAAGCGACTGCTATATAACGGCAATGGAATAGAGAAATAACGGGATAGATATGAGCGATATTGAAACCATCAGGGATAATTATCTGGCGCAGATAGCCGATGCCGATCTGGCTGCGCTGGAAGATATCCGCGTTGCCGCATTGGGTAAGCAAGGGGAAATCAGCCTGCTGCTCAAGACATTGGGCAAAATGACGCCGGAAGAACGGCAAAGCGAAGGCCCGCGCATCAATGGCGCGCGCGCTGCGGTGGCCGATGCCATTACGCTGCGTAAAGAAGCGCTGGAAGACGCAGCATTAGCACAGAAACTGGCAGGTGAGGCGATTGACCTGACCCTATCTGCCCATGATGCACCGCGCGGCACCATCCACCCGGTATCGCAGGTGATGGACGAGCTGGCCGAAATTTTCGCCGATCTGGGCTTTGCCGTAGCCACTGGGCCAGAGATTGAAGATGACTGGCGCAATTTCACTGCGCTTAACATTCCCGAGACGCATCCGGCGCGGGCAATGCATGATACATTCTATTTCCCCGATCAGGATGAGCAAGGCCGCGAGATGCTGCTGCGCACGCACACATCACCCGTGCAAATCCGCACCATGATGGATGTTGCAAAACGCAGTCAGGGTGCGGGGGAACCGATCCGCATTATTGCGCCCGGCCGCACCTATCGCAGCGATAGCGACGCCACGCACACGCCGATGTTCCATCAGGTTGAAGGGCTGGTGATCGACCGCGATATTCATATGGGCCATTTGAAATGGACGCTGGAAACCTTTGTTCGCGCATTTTTTGAACGCGACGATATTGAGCTGCGCATGCGGCCTAGCTACTTCCCCTTTACAGAGCCTTCCGCAGAAGTGGACGTTGGCTTTTCGGTTGAGAAGGGCAAGCGGATTATTGGCGGTGACCCCTATGGCGCAAATGGCGGCTGGATGGAGATTTTGGGCAGCGGCATGGTCCACCCCAAGGTGATCGCCAATTGCGGATTGGACCCGAATGAGTGGCAGGGTTTCGCCTTTGGCTGCGGCATCGACCGGCTGGCCATGCTGAAATATGGCATGGAAGATTTGCGCGCCTTTTTCGATGGTGATCTGCGCTGGTCTGGCCATTATGGTTTTGGCGCGCTGGACGTCCCCACATTGTCAGGAGGAGTCGGCGCATGAAGTTCACATTAGGCTGGCTAAAAGAGCATCTTGATACAGATGCCGATCTGAACACCATCACCGAAAAGCTAACCGCTATCGGGTTGGAGCTGGAGGGGATTGAAAACCCTGCTGATAGCTTGCGCGATTTCCGCATTGCCAAGGTTATTGAGGCGGTGCAGCACCCCAATGCGGACAAGCTGCGGCTATTGAAAGTCGATGATGGCAGCGACAAAGCGCCATGGCAGGTTGTGTGCGGCGCGCCCAATGCGAAAACCGGGCTGATCGGCGTATTTGCGCCGCCAGGCACCTATGTCCCCGGCGCAGGTTTCACGTTGAAACCAGCGAAAATCCGTGATGTAGAAAGTTTCGGCATGATGTGCTCTGCCCGTGAGATGGAGCTGGGTGACGAACATGATGGCATTATCGAACTAAACCCGTCAGCAGAAAGCGCGGTTGGCCAAAGCTATCCCGATTATGCCGCCATGGATGATCCGGTCATCGATGTCTCTGTAACCCCCAATAAGCAGGATTGCATGGGCGTGCGCGGCATAGCCCGTGATCTGGCGGCGGCAGGTTTAGGGACGCTAAAGCCCTTACAAGCGGATATGGTAGAAAGATCAGGGTCTGGCCCTGATATCCGTATTGAGGACCATGAAGGCTGTCCCGCATTTTATGGTTGCACCGTGTCCGGCGTCACCAATGGCGCTGCACCTGAATGGATGCAGCGGCGGCTAAAAGCCATTGGCCAAAACCCGATTTCTGCGCTGGTGGATATCACCAACTATGTGATGTTTGATCTGGGCCGGCCCCTGCATGTTTATGATATGGCCAAATTGCATGGCCCGTTGGTGGCCCGCAAGGCACAGGTGGGTGAGCGCCTGACTGCATTGAACGGCAAGGAATATACGCTAGACGACACAATGACCGTTATCGCCGATGACAAGCATGCGCATGATATTGGCGGCATTATGGGCGGGGAAGATACCGGCGCGGAAGCTGGCACCACCAATGTCTTGATCGAATGCGCCTATTTCACGCCAGAAAGCATCGCCCGCACTGGCCAGAAGCTGATGCTGACCAGCGATGCACGGCAACGCTTTGAACGCGGCGTTGATCCGGCCTTTTTGGATGATGGACTAGAGATTGCGACCGCTTATGTTGTGGCGCTTTGCGGCGGCAGTGCCAGCGCGATAACCCGCACCGGTGCTGCGCCAACTGATGCGCATATAGTGCACTATGATCCCGCGCATTGCGCATCTTTGGGCGGCATAACCGTCGCGCCCGATGCACAACAGGTCATTTTGCAGCGTCTGGGCTTCACTATTGATGCCGCGAAAACGCCATGGTCCATTACCGTGCCAACATGGCGGCGCGATGTGGATGGCAGCGCGGATATTGTCGAAGAGGTTGTGCGGATTACCGGGCTGGACAGCCTGCCCTCCACCCCATTGCCACGCGCACCGGGCGTCGCCAAACCAACCGCTAGTGCAGCGCAAATGATGGAGCGGCACGTGCGCCGCGCCGCCGCTGCGCGCGGTCTGAATGAAGCGGTCAACTGGTCCTTTATCTCTGAAAAAGAGGATGCGGCTTTGGGCGGCGACCCATCGCCATGGATATTGGCCAACCCGATCTCTGAAGACCTGAAAGTGATGCGCACATCTTTGTTGCCCGGTCTGTTGTCCGCTGCCAAGCGCAACCGTTCGCGCGGCGCGGCGTCAATCCGTCTTTTCGAAGTCGGGCGGCGCTACTTTAAGGCCGCTGATGGTTCCAGCGATGAACGCGCGACTTTGGGGTTGGTCCTTGCCGGAGAGGCAACACCGCGCAATTGGCAAAGCGGCAAGGCGCAACATTTTGACCCCTATGCCATTAAGGCAGAGGTTCTGGCGCTGTTGGCAGCCGCTGGCGCACCCGCCGATAAGTTGATGGTGTTTGCGCATGATGCAGCCGGACCGGGCGCGCATTACCACCCCGGGCAAGCGGCGACATTAAGGCTGGGCCCGAAAAAAATTCTAGCCAGTTTTGGGGCATTACACCCCAAAACGGCCAAAGCATTCGGCCTTAAAGGCGCGGTTATGGCGGCGGAGATTTTTTTCGATGCCTTTCCTGCAAAACGCAAAAACGGCCATATGCGCGAGGTGTATGCACCGCCTGCATTACAAGATGTTAAGCGCGACTTTGCCTTTGTGGTGGACGATATGCTGGCTGCAGAGGATCTGCTCAAGGCCATTCGCGGATCGGACAAAAAAGCCATTGCCGCGGCGCGGATATTCGATGTGTTTACCGGCGATGATGTCGGCACCGGCAAAAAATCGCTCGCGGTTGAAGTCACTTTGCGCCCCAAAGATGCCAGCTTCACCGATGAGGATTTGCAAGCCATATCGGATAATATCGTCGCCGCAGCAGCCAAGCAGGGTGGAGCGCTTAGAGGATAGTCTTGGCTGATCTGTTTCCCGAAACAGTCCCGCCGGACATTGTCCGCACGGCCCATTTTGTCGGAGATATGCGGGTATCGCTGACGCGTGACTGGTCAGATGGCCCGCGCGCGCTGGCTATTGGCTGCAACCCTTCTGCCGCAGATGGCAGCAAGGATGACCCCACATCGCGCTGGTGGAATGCGTGGTTTATGGCCAATGGCTATGGCGGCTATGATGCGATGAACCTCTACCCCTTTTGCACACCGCACCCCAAAGCGTGCCGCGCCTTGATCGCAAAACATCCGCGCAAAACCAAAAAGGCGATGGCCAATGTCAACCTGCCCGCTTTGCTGGAAACCGCAGCAAAGGCAGAAACCATATTTGTCTGTTGGGGCAATATTGCATGGGATCAGCAATGGATTGACCATGTCGTCACCTGTTTGCGTAACGCCACCGCAAAAGAGCTGATGTGTTGGGGCACTACACAGAGCGGCACGCCCAAACACCCGCTGGCGCGCGGCAAACACCGGATGACTGTACGCCAGAGCGTGATGTCTTGGGGCAAACACTAATCACTTGAAGCAATGATATAGGGCTGGCACAAGCCGATCATGACCGATCTCATCACGCTTACATCTGATATATTCACCGCGCAGATTAACCCGCATGGCGCAGAGCTTTGGTCGCTTAAGACGCATGATGGCAAAGAGCTGATGACCGATGCTGATCCGGCCTATTGGAGCGGACGTGCGCCTTTGCTCTTTCCGATTGTGGGCGCGCTAAAGGATGACCGTTACCGGATTGGCGACACAGAATATGCATTGGAAAAGCACGGCTTTGCCCGCCGCAGCCCCTTTGTTGTGCGCGAACAGAGCGATGAAAAAGCCGCCCTGACCCTGTGCGCCAATGATAAGACGCGGCCACTTTACCCCTTTGCCTTTAAATTGCGCATGGCCTTTGCACTGTCTGGCCCGATATTGCAGATGACCGCAGAAATCAGCAATCGCGGCGATGTGCCCATGCCTTTCAGCTTTGGCTATCACCCCGCTTTTGCCTGGCCCTTGCCCTTTGGCCCCGATGGTGCGGACAGCGCAAAAGCCGATCACCAGATTGAATTTGCCGCAGATGAGCCCGCACCCATTCGCCGCATCATGCCCGAAACCGGCCTTGTGTTGCCCGAACCTTTCCCCACACCAGTAACCGGCAACAGCTTTGCGCCGACGCATGATATGTTTGATGCCGATGCGATGATCTGGGACAATCTGCAAAGCCGTTCGCTCTTATGGGGCGTGCCCGGTCAACAGCGGCTGAAGATCGACTTTCCTGATACGCCATGGCTGGGCATTTGGCAGAAACCAGGCGCGGGCTATCTGTGTATTGAGCCTTGGGCTGGCATGGCTGATCCCATTGATTTTATAGGGGATTTTTCTGAAAAGCCTGGCGTCATGACGTTAGAGCCAGAGGAAATGCACAGCTTCCGCCTTAACGTCACTTTGGTTGATGTATAGCATCATGATCATGCGCCGGGATAGGCCATATTCAGGGTTTTAAGTGCTTTGGCAAGCAAGGTTTCATCATCATCCGCCGCCAGCTCCAAAGCCGCAGGGCCACCATTAAATGCCAATATCACTGGCGCATCCAGATATTTGTGAAATGTCATCCAGTCATTGAAGTGACCGCGCGGCAAGGCATTCTCTGGCGTAGTAATATAGGTCGTGTCGTCCCAAAAGACACTATCAAATAACAGATAGAGCTTATCCAGCGTGCCCATCCCCATTTGCGCAATCGCCTCTTGCTTGGTTGGGGGTAACGGTGGCTCAAAAAATATGCCGCCTTGCTTCAAAACACCAAGCGGGACACTGATGATCACCGCGTCAAAGCGCGCATTGATGCCCCCATTGTGGCGGATGGTAACGCCATCTGCATCATAGCGCACATGCTCAACCGGTGCAGAAAGCTGCACCGTATAATCGCCTGACAGTCCGGCAAAGATATTGTCATACCCGCTGGGGAGAATATTATCCGGCCCCGCATAGCCATCATGATCCTCATAAAGATCGAGGTTAAGCGTTTTGGGATCTGCGCCAAGGCTATTCTGTTCATCGGCAATCATATCCAGCCAGTCAGGCGCCAGATTATCGGGAATAAGCCTGCCATCACCGCCCCTTACGGCCATATCCTTGCCGTTTTCTATCCGCGTAATGTCATGCGCATCCGCCAGTGCGCTAATCGGATTGCCACTAATGCCATGTATCCAGCTTGCCCCTAGGTCCAGCGGCGGGCCAAGATCGCGATTGGTCCAGACCCGTCCGCCAATCCGGTCACGCGCTTCGAATATCGTCACACCTTTGCCAGACGCCGCCAATCTTTGCGCAGCAGAAAGGCCGCTAACCCCTGCGCCGATAATAGCAATATTCTGCGCGGCAGCCGCATATGTGCAAAGAGTATCTGCAGCCCTTTGACCAGATTCCAAAGCAGCGTGCACCGTGCTGCTATAATCCGGGTGCATGGCTTCACCGGCAAAGAATATACGATCAGCAACCGGCGCAGCCAATGGCGTAACCAGAGAACGGTCCGTGCCTTTCACAAAATGCGAATAGGAGCCAAAGCTAAACGGGTCTTTGCTCCAATTGGTGCGCAAATAGCCAATTAATTTGCGATTCCCGGCCATCATGCCGGGCGCAGCTGCAAAACCCTTCAGAGATGGGGATGCCATTTTTTCGAAACTCATAATGATCACCCCTTTGGTGCAGGTTCGCGGCGCAATTGCATCCTGTTACAGCAGTTGATAGCCCCATAGAAGCGCAATAGGGCAAGATCATCATTGCCAGCCGTGCAAAATTGCTTAGACAAGCGCGCATGAGCCAGACAGAAGCCAATAGCCGCCGCACCTTTGCCATTATCTCGCACCCCGATGCGGGTAAGACCACTTTGACTGAGAAGCTGCTTTTAACCGGCGGCGCCATCCATTTGGCGGGCGAAGTGAAAGCGCGCGGGCAAGCACGGCGCGCACGATCCGACTGGATGAAGATTGAACAGCAGCGCGGCATTTCCGTGACCTCCAGCGTGATGACCTTTGAGCGGACGGGTGCCAACGGTGAAACCATCACCTTCAACCTGCTCGACACGCCGGGGCACGAAGACTTTTCTGAAGATACCTATCGCACACTGACCGCGGTTGACAGCGCGATCATGGTCATTGACGCGGCCAAGGGCATAGAGCCGCAAACCCGCAAATTGTTTGAAGTGTGCCGTTTGCGATCCGTGCCCATCATCACCTTCATCAACAAGGTGGACCGCGAAGGCCGCGACCCGTTTGAGCTGATTGACGAAGTGGCCGATATGCTGGCGCTGGATGTCTGCCCGATGAGCTGGCCCGCTGGCATGGGTGGATTGTTCGAAGGTATTTACAGCCTGGAAAGCCATAGACTGAGCCAGCCCGAGGGTGAGAGCAAAGAATATATGGGCGATGCCAAGTCTTTTGACGGTTTGGATGACCCGGCTTTGGCAGATTATCTGTCTGCCGATGCTTTGGAACGGCTGCGCGAAGAGGCTGGGCTGGCCGCCGCCTATTCCAGCTTTGATTTGGATGATTACCGCGCGGGCAATCTGACCCCGGTTTATTTCGGCTCTGCGCTCAAGCAATTTGGTGTTGAGGAATTGATTGAGGCGATTGCCGCCCATGCGCCGCCGCCGCGCCCACAGCCAGCTGAGCCAGAGGAAATTGACCCTGCCCTGCCCGAAGTGACGGGTTTTATCTTCAAGGTACAGGCCAATATGGACCCGCAGCACCGCGATCGTATTGCCTTTATGCGGCTATGTTCAGGACAGTTTAAGCGCGGCATGAAGCTGACGCCAAGCGGGCATGGCAAGCCTATTGCCGTGCATTCACCCATCATGTTTTTCGCGCAAGATCGCGAAATCGCCGACATTGCTCTGCCCGGCGATATTATCGGCATTCCCAATCATGGCACATTGCGTGTGGGCGATACGCTGAGCGAAAAAAATGACGTGCGCATCACTGGCCTGCCCAATTTTGCGCCGGAAATTTTGCGCCGTGTCCAGCTAAAAGACCCAACCAAGACCAAGCAATTGCGTAAGGCATTGGATGACCTGTCTGAAGAAGGGGTGATTCAGGTTTTCTATCCGGAAATTGGCGGTCAGTGGATTGTTGGCGTGGTCGGGCAATTGCAATTGGAAGTGCTGATTTCGCGCCTTTCTGCGGAATATAAGGTGGAGGCCGTGCTGGAACAGGCGCCATTTGAAACCGCCCGATGGATTAGCGGCGAAGACAGCACACTCGACGCCTTTGCCCGGATATCGCAATCCAATCTGGCAAAGGACCGCGACGGCAATCTCGTCTTCCTAGCGCGTTCGGCTTGGGATGTTGGTTACCAGGAAGAGAAAAACCCCGATATTGCGTTTAAAGCGACGAGGGAGCGGTGATGTAGTGTCTACCGATCTTCTGCGTAAAATTGTCAAAGAATCAGTGAAAGTTTTGTTTGACCAAATAACTGGTGGCCGCATTAGCTGCGAAAGTGAGGCAACGCTCCAACTACATCTCGGTAGAATCATATCACAAGTCAGTGACCTGTTGATCACTCAACCTAACCAGACAATCAGCTTGGAACTAGAGAAACCGCTGCCGAAAGAGTTGGGCTTAAAGGGCCGGATTGACATTTGGTTTTCAATCGGAGGTGAACAAGCAGAAGCACCTTTAAGGTGCGCAATGGAACTCAAATTTTTTAAGAAAGCGAACCATAGAGAACCTAATAACAGGTACGATGTTTTCAAAGATATTGCGCGGCTAGAACGGTGCAATATCTGCGCAGATGTAGCTTACATGCTCGTAGCTACAGACCATGACCACTACATTTCTCAAGAAGAATATAGCCCAGACACCGCCGATTTTGATTTTCGCAATGGTAAGAAATATTCTGCTGGCAATGAGTTAACGTACCGTACTGGGAATTATGGCAACCCCATTTCCCTGAAAAATCATTACGAATTTATATGGTCCTCTAGCATGGGTGGCTTAAAATATCTGCTTTTAGAGGTTCCAGTTAAAACATAGAAAATATCGTCATTGCGAGCGAAGCGCGGCAATCCAGAGCAACGCGCGCCGCGCTGGATTGCCGCGTCACCCGAACACCGTTCGGCTTCCTGGCAATGACGCTGTTTTATCTGTGCGTCTTGGTGTGGCATCATTCTCACCAAGACATAACGCCATCACATACCGCATTTTTTTCATCATTCCTCTTTGCTGGTTAGCGGCCATGCGCTAAATGCTTGCGCCATGAATGATGTAGCCCCTTTTACAGGCCCGCAAGCCAAGCCGTGGATTAACGAACTTGCGCCTTATCAGCCCGGTAAGGCCAAGGCGAAAGATGGCCGGGCGCTGAAAAAGCTGTCGGCCAATGAAAATCCGCTAGGCTGTGCGCCCGCAGCGCTGGCGATCCTGCGCGGAGAGGGCGATACAGCGCCATCGGGCGATGATGGTGCACGCTATCCCGACCCCGATTGCACAGCGCTGCGCAGTGCGCTTGGCGCGCATCATCAATTGCCGCCTGAACAGATCATCTGCGGCACCGGTTCGGATGAGCTGCTCAATCTGGCGGCGCAGGCTTATGCGGCGCAGGGTGATGAGATTATTCATGTGCGCTATGGCTTTGCTGTTTATGACATTGCCACCCGCCGCATTGGCGCAACGCCGGTCGTGGTGCCCGATGCGCATTATGCCAGCGACCTTGATGCGATATTGGCCGCTATCACCCCGCGCACTCGCGTTATCTATCTGGCCAACCCCAATAACCCGACCGGCACCATGGTTTCTGATGCCGATATGGCCGCATTTCATGCCGCATTGCCGCCGCATATATTGCTGGTGTTGGATCAGGCCTATGCCGAATATCTGGACGATGATGGGCCACAGGCTTTTGATCTGGCGCGCACGGCAAACAATGTTTTGATCACGCGCACATTCTCCAAAATCTATGGTCTGGCGGCGCAGCGTATTGGCTATGCTTTTGGTGCACCCGCGCTGATTGATACATTAAACCGCATCCGCGCACCATTTAACGTCACCACCACCGGCCAAGCCACCGCCATAGCCGCTTTGGGCGATCAGCATTTTGTGCAGCAATCACGCGCGCACAACAACACATGGCGCGATTGGCTAACGCGTGAGATTGGCGCTCTGGGCAATGGCGGTCTGACCGCCATTGCCAGCCATGCCAATTTTCTGCTGGTGCGTTTTGATGGCGCTTTGACGGCAGAGGCCGCGCTTAATGGCTTGGCCGATCAAGGCTATATGACCCGCTGGCTACCTGGCCAAGGATTGCCCGATTGCCTGCGCATCACCATTGGCGATGAAGCGGATATGCGCAGCGTGGCCGCCATATTGCGGCAATTGGTGCAACAGGCGGACCAGCTATGAGCGGATTTCACCATCTTGCACTGATCGGCATGGGGTTGATAGGCAGCTCCATTGCCCGCGCTGCACGTGCGGCATTGCCTGATCTGGCAATATCCGGCTTTGACAGCGATGCAGGCACCGTAGAGCGTGTGCGTGCTTTGGGCCTGTGCGACCAAGTGCATCAGGATTATACGGCATTGGCTGAGGCCGATCTGGTGATTTTGTGCGTGCCCGTGGGCGCGATTGGCAAGGTTGCCAGTGATATTGCGCCCCATGTGCACAAAAATGCCGTTATCAGCGATGTTGGTTCATGCAAGGCCAGCGTTTTGGCCGATCTGGCGCAGCAATTGCCTAGCCATAGCATTATCCCTGCCCACCCTGTTGCCGGCACAGAGAAAAGTGGCCCCGATGCCGGTTTTGCCAGCCTGTTTGCCGGACGCTGGTGCATCATCACACCGCCGGACAATGCCAATAACGATGACGTGCAAAAGGTCAGCGATTTCTGGACTGGTCTGGGCGCCAATGTCGAAACCATGGATGCCGAACATCATGATATGGTGTTGGCGGTTACCAGCCATTTGCCGCACCTCATCGCCTATACCATTGTCGGCACTGCGTCCGATTTGGAGGATGTGACCCGTTCTGAAGTTATCAAATATTCCGCGGGCGGCTTTCGTGACTTTACCCGCATCGCGGCCAGCAACCCAGTGATGTGGCGTGATGTCTTTATGTCTAACAAAGAAGCGGTATTGGCAATGCTTCAGCGCTTCACTGAAGACCTGACCGCATTGCAACGCGCGATCCGCCGGGATGAGGGGGACGTCTTGGAAGAGATGTTCACGCGCACCCGCGACATCCGACGCAATATCATTGAGGAGGGCCAAGACGTCGCCGCACCAGATTTTGGCCGCGAGAGAAAAGACCAATAGCTTTTGCGAACCCAATGCCATTTGGAGCGAATGCTACGGTTAGATTACGTTCACCGATCACTCCGACTGGACATTATAGCTTAGCCCTTAGGCTGATTGCGCGTTCGCCAACGCAAAAGCCACAGACCAGCTGCTCCACCGCGGCACCGGTCCATGGCTCTATAAGAGGCAAGGCGAAAAATCTCTCCGTCCCACACCCATGAGGCAGAACGGCCGCAATCGCCTAGCCCACGCCCTTTGGCAAGTTCCGTTAGCAATGCGTAATCATCAGAATATCCCGCGCCGGTTAGTGCATAGAGCCAATATGGCTCTGCATATTCGCGAGGTTTGACTGGCTGTTCGATTGTTGCCGGTCGCCATTTGCCATTTGCCATTTTGATCAATCACAACAATGATCACTGAACCCTGATATGCACCGAAGAAGCATGGCACGATCCCTAATGTCGATTGCGCATCCAGCCGATAGGTTTCCACTCTGTTCGGCCTATCGCCCAGATCGCACTCGCCTAGAGATCTAATGGCAGCGATATCGGAAACGGTTAGAGAGAGCGGCGGTAAATCTGATGCTGGCGGCTTTATAATATTGGGTAGCGGCGGAGGGGGCGGAACGCTATTGGCCGGTCGCGGGCCGATTGCAACCAGCGCTGTTACGCTTCCCGCACGCTTTTGCCGGTCGTCGATCCAGCGTAAAGCGGCACTGCTGCCCGAAACAGGCAGCAGGCCAATGACATTGCCCCCATCATCGATAACCTCTGCCTTTCGCGCCTTTGCAAGGGTTCTTAACAGCGCAAAACTGTCGCCAACTGGCGCGCCGTTTTCATCAAAACCAAAGCCGGTCATCTGGCCATCAATTTTCAATCGCACCGATTTTGGACTGCGCTGCGCTGCGTCTGCATAAGTTTCTATTTTGGGTGATGACAATGCCTGTGCATCACGCGTTACGAAAAGCTGCCATTCATTGTCTGTGGCGGAACCTCTCTCTATAACCGCACTGGCTTCACAATGAAGGCCATTGTCACATGCGACTATCCATTCACCAAATTCTGCAGACTCCGGCACAGGTGCGATAACAAGAGTGGCAGCGGCAAGAAAAGAGGATATCATGCATTTATCCCAATATTGGAATGACATTTCTATGAGATGACACACCGGGCATGAATATCAAATGGATAAAGCTGATGAACGGCCAAGTATAGTAACGCACAAAGGCAAAAGGCTAATCATCAGTCTCTGGCAGCGTGTTCAACGCGTTGATCGCAGCGCTCACACGTGCTTCAATTTCTTCACGCGGCAGACCAGCCGGTATTGGCTCCCCCACCTTATAGCGGATCACGCCAGGGCGGCGCAGAAAGCCATTTGGGGCGAGCAACTTACCGCTATCGACAGCCACTGGAACCACGGTCAAGCCAAAGGCACGATATAGCCCGGCAAAACCTGACTGTAACGGCGCGCGCTCTCCATGCGGTACCCTTGTGCCCTCTGGGAAAATCACTAAGGGGCGGCCATCGGCAACATAGGCCTTGCCCGCCTTCATCATCAGGCGCAGCGCCTTGGCGCCCCCCTCACGATCAACAAAGATCATGCCATAGGTGCCGGCTACCTTATTCCACAGCGGAATATCCGCCAATTGACGCTTGGCAATGGTCACGGGCCGGTCATGCAGCCTGAGCACTTCAATAGTTTCAAACATGCTTTCATGCTTGATTGCATAGAGCACTGGCCCATGACGAAAATGGCCATCAACCTCTACTTTAATGCCCAATATCCAGCGCACACAATAGTAATGAAACCGGCCCCAGCCTTGCGAAAAGGCGCGTAGCCCGGGTGTCCATATATAGGCCAGAACAAAACCGCCCACGACATAGGGAATAGAACCAATATAAAAGACGATCACAAAAAGCAGTGACCGCAAAGTGGCTAATAAAGTGCGCAAAATAGCCATGTCAGAGCATCAAATACCCGATAATGCGCCAGCCAGACGCAGCAGATATTTGTTATATTCCAGAAAGAGAGCTTTGAGCGATACATTGACCACAACCGCATCGCGATAGGTTACCACGCCTTGCGGCAGGGCGCGTTCCATCTCAAAAGCAGCGCGGCGCATATGCCAGTTAGAGGTGATGAGCCGTACCGTTTCAAACTCACCTTTCGCGACCCAGCGCGCTGTTTCCAGCGCATTGGTCCGCGTATCAACTGCCGCAAAGCCCAAATCAATACAGCATGCAAACGCCTCTGCCTGATCCGGATATTGCGCTGCCAGTTCATCACGCTTCACCTGGCGGTCAACACCGGTAATGAGCATGGTTTGCGCGCCATCCTGCTGTAATATTTCCAACCCATGCTCAATCCGCCCGCCTTCACCGGTAAGAACGACAATAGCATCGGTTTTGCGGATATCATCAGAGCTTTGCAATGCTGTATCAAGCGGCTGAGGCAGCATTATGGAAAACCAGGCAAAGCCCAATATCCAGCACAGCATAAGAAAGGCAATTAAACGAACAATCACAGGGTTTTCCGTAAGGCAATAACAACAGTAAGGCGCGCAACAATGGTCGCCAAGATTATACCCGATAGCGGAACAAGAACAAGCACAAGCAGATCCAGCCAATCCAACTGTCCTGAATTGAGAAGCCCTGCGCCAAGCCCATCAATCTGACCGGAGAGGAGATAGAGCGCCAGTGCAGCAAGGCCAGAGCCCAACAGGCTGCCAAACAGAGCATCAAGCGCCACCCGCCGCTGAAACAGCCGCGCGACCTGTAGATCAGTCGAACCAAGCAAATGCATAACGCCGATGGTCTGCCCATGGGTGTTGAGCGCCCCGCGGACCGTCAAAACAACAATTGCCGCAGTGGCGACGCTGAGCAATATCACCAGAAACAGTGCCAGAAGCTGCAAAGACAGCAGCAAATCAAAGATCGGTTGCAGCCATTGGCCATGCGGATCAAGCCGCGCATCAGGGGACACAGCCACAATGAGCTTGCGCAATTCCTGCAGCGTCTGCGTTGTCATCGGACCAGCAATATCGACATCAATCATAGCCGGAATGGTTATCGCATCGTCCAGTATGTCCCCACCAAGCCATGGTGTAAGCAATTGCTGTAGCTCTTCATCAGATAAAGTGTCGCGCCGCGCAACTAATGGGCTGGCGTCAAGAGCTCTTTCAACCGCGGCTAATTGCTCATCACGCGCATCGCCATCACCCGCCAATATCTGTACGGTAACGCGGCCAGAAAGCTGAGCATTTATGGCACTGGCCCCGCTGCGCAGCGAAAGCCCGGCCGCCACGGCCAATATCGTTAGAAAGATCATGATCGCGATGACCCAGGGCATGGGCCCGGCCAGCCGCGTATCGGGTATCAACCGCCTTTCCGCCCGCGATATTCCAAAAAAACCCAGCATCAACTGCCGTCCGGCCCTTGCCGAAAATAGTCACTGGCCTCCTTCGGCGGAAAGCTCGGCAAGGCATTATCAGAGTTGCGCGCTTCCGGCTTTGGCGGGTGACGCAATACGCCGGTCGGATCAGCCAGCTTACCACGGAAAAGCCGCATCATATGGGCCTCTGGAATACGCGCGAGCAAATGGACGTCATGGGTCGCGACCACCACTGTGGTGCCCAGAGCATTCATTGATTCAAACAATTTCAGCAAACGCAGCGCCATTTCAGGGTCAACATTTCCCGTTGGCTCGTCTGCAACCAATATTTCTGGGCGAGAGATAACAGCCCGCGCAATAGCAACGCGCTGCTGTTCCCCGCCTGACAAGGTTGCAGGCCGTGCACTTGCTCGGTCAGCAAGGCCGACCCAATCCAGCATTTCACATACCGGCGCATCCAGATCCTTTTCCGACATGCCGGAAACCCGCAGTGGCAAGGCGATATTATCATAAGCCGAAAGATGTGGAACCAGTCGGAAATCCTGAAACACAACGCCGATACGACGGCGGAAGCCGGGCATTCTATCGCGCGTTAATGTAACGGCATCAGTGCCGAACAATTTGATCAGCCCGCGACTAGGGCGCTGCGCCAAATACAACAGTTTCAGCAATGACGTCTTGCCTGCACCCGAATTGCCGGTCAAAAAGTAAAAGCTGCCCGGATAAAGCGTGAAGCTAATATCGCTCAAAACCTCTTTACCAGTGCCATAACGCAGGCCGACATTATCGAAAGTCACAATTTCCTGCATGATCTTGGTAATCCGGCCTTCCCGATGGCTTTTGCAGACAGCATATCGTCATTTTCAATTCTGACGCTATCCCTACTGGCAGTTATGAGCAAGTGGCGCGAGAAATTCTTAGTGTAAAGCACACACAAAGCAGGTGTTACACATTTTTTCGTGGCAAAATAGGGCATAAGACTTGCCTCTTTTAGAGCTGGCGTGTTTAGAGCGGTCAAGGATAGTTTCACCCATGAAGTATATCGCATGATCATCAACTGCCCCGCATGTTCAACACGCTATGCCGTGCCTGACAGCGCCATTGGCGCGGGGCGAACCGTTCGTTGTGCCAAATGCGGCGAAAGCTGGTTTCAAGGGCCGATGGCCAAACCAGAAGGCAATGCGGATGAAACAGTCGCGGCCAAAGCCAGCACCAATAAGACCAGTCCTAAAAGAACCCAGCCGGAAAAAACGCCTGAGCAGCCTACCAAAGCCGTAACTGCTAAGCCAAACACCTCTTCGCCGGACACCAGCAACTCTGCACCGCCAGCATCTTTTGCAAGAGATATTGAAGCGCGGCAACGCGGTGAAATTTCGAAAGCAGCGCAAAACACGGCGGTTGCATCAGAATCAGATGTTGCTGTGGCATCAGATGATGCACCAGACCCCTTTGCGCATGAGCCGCCTTTTAAGCCCAGACGCAATCCAGCAAAATACTGGACTGCCGCGGCAATAATATTGGCCCTTATCTTAACCGCTATCGCTGGTGCAATCTATGTATATGGCCTGCCCAAATGGCTGCAAATGGAAGATATTGGCTTTGGCGAGACTGTACCGGGTCTAGAGATCCGGCTTCCTATTCGTGAAGATGACAGGCGCACATTACCGGATGGCACAGAAGCCTTTAATGCATCTGGCAGTGTCGTTAATAATGGTCAGGAACGCCGCGACATACCCGATATGCTTATCACTTTGCGGGATGCAGAGGGTGTGGTTGTCTATAGTCGGCAAATTGCTGCGCCAGCAGAAAGCCTGGGGCCAGGAGAGACGGCACGCTTTACCGAATTGCTGATTGATATTCCGCGTTCTGCTGAACGCGCGGAAATTGGCTGGCTTGGCGAACCATAGTAAAGATATTTACGCAAATATGTGCGATATAGTGGCGCTCAATAATGTTCTACCATCACTGGTGGGTTTTTGATATTGGCTGCCGCACGCTCAATAACCGTTCCATCGCCATAATTTGCAGGCCGTATTTGCAGGGCATTGCGCAATATTGTCTTACCATTGTTGATAGGCGCATTCTCATCAGCCTGTTGCTGCAATTGCTCTCTAACCGATTGCACACGGACAATCCGCGCCGTTGCGGTTGCTGTAACGCGTGGTGATGGTGCGGCGCGCGCAGCTTGGTCCGTCTGTGCGACGGGAAGAGCGCTGGTTGAAAGCGTCATTGCAAGAGTGAGCAATAGCTGCACAGCCCCAACTATGCCGCTGAGCCGAGCGTAAACCAGCGCTAAAGACGGTTAATGGCATGGTTAATCAAAATCTGTTTACCATTAACCAATTTTTCCGCATGCGCTGACCCGAAACGGAACAGTCATGGCCAAAGCGGTAAATATAATCTCGGTGCTTGCCTAGACAAAGCGGAGTTGCTAGGGGGCTGATCCTGCCCGAAAGGGCATTCTACCGGATCAGCGAATCGTCTGATACCCCATGCAGTTTGTGCGGCCGTGGCGGAATTGGTAGACGCGCAGCGTTGAGGTCGCTGTGGGGTTAACACCCCGTGGAAGTTCGAGTCTTCTCGGCCGCACCATTCTTTCTTATCCTCGGCGCTGATCCCTCCGCTTTGCTGCGGGGCACCTGTGGGCGCCCCGTCGGGCTTGCGAACTGTTTGAGTTCGAGGTCGCTCCCGTCGGGGGCACCATCCTTTCTTATCCTCGGCGCTGATCCCTCCGCTTTGCTGCGGGGCACCTGTGGGCGCCCGGTCGGGCTTGCGAACCCTGTGGGTCCGATATCGCCACTTGCAGAGATCAACAATTCTTCTCAGTTTTCGCTGCTTATTCCTCCTTTAAGCTCCGCACGAATAGCACCTTCGCCCGCTTTCATGCGATCATATGCTTGTCCTGCCTTGGGCAGTGGACTAGCATCATAAGCTCCTATTTCTTTGAAATCCCCATATTCGGAGCGCGATGATATTATGAAACTGATGACAATGTTTCTTGCCGCAGGTGCCTTGATGACCAGCGCTGTGGTGGCGCAAGTTCCTGATAATGTTGCTGATACCAAGGCTGGTGCAACCAATGGCATTGGCGGTGGAGCGCGGCCTGTTGGGGCATCATGGGCGCGCAGCCCTGTTGTAGCACCAAATGGCATGGCCGCGACAGCACATCCCTTAGCAACGCAAATCGCGCTGGACATATTAAAAGCTGGTGGCAGTGCGGTTGATGCGGCCATTGCTGCCAATGCGGCGCTTGGCCTGATGGAACCGACCGGCAATGGCATTGGCGGCGATCTGTTCGCCATCATTTATGACCCAAAAACCAATCAGCTTTATGGCATAAACGGCTCTGGGCGATCCCCTAAAGGCCAGACGCTTAAGCAGCTTAAAGACAAGCTGGGCGCAGATGCGACTTCTATTCCGCCTGTCGGGTCATTGCCTGTAACCGTGCCGGGCACTGTGGATGCTTGGTTCACCATGCATCAGCGTTTTGGCACCTTGCCAATGCGCGAAAATTTGGCGCCCACCATCGGTTATGCGCGTGATGGCCACCCTATTGCGCCTGTCATCGCCATGTATCTGGCGCGGTCTTTACGATCCTATGAAGAGCGGCAGAAACGCTATGATTTTGATTTCAGCAATGCGCGGGCAACTTGGTTTGCCAATGGTGCGCCTGCACCGGGCAGCATGTTCCACAACCCCGATCTGGCCAATACTTTGGAACGTATCGCGCAAAATGGCCGCGATGAATTCTATAAGGGCGAAACCGCGGCAACGATGGTCGACTATCTGCGCCGACAGGGCAGCGCTTTCACGATAGAAGATTTTGCCAGCCATAAAAGCGAATGGGTTGATGTGGCCTGCGCTGCATATCGGCGTGGCTATGAATTATGCGAATTGCCGCCCAACTCACAAGGCTTTGCCGCACTGCAAATGGTCAATATCCTCAAAAATGTCGATCTCTCCCAGTGGGAGCGCGGCAGCCCTGAAGTTCTGCACTATATTACAGAAGCCAAAAGGCTGGCTTTTGAAGACGTTGCACGCTTCTATGCAGACCCTGTCTTCTCCAAAGCACCGACTGAGCTATTGACCGACGCCTATGGCAAGGCACGTTTTGCGGAAATTGACCCTGAGCGCGCGACACCGGCATTTCGCCCCGGCGCATTTTCTGCACCCAGCCTGGAAGGACCAGGTGACACCACTTATCTGACAGTGACTGACAAAGATGGCATGATGGTCAGCCTTATCCAATCCAATTATCGCGGCATGGGTGGCGGATTGGTAGCAGATGGGCTTGGCTTTATGTTTCAGGATCGCGGCGAGCTGTTCAGCCTCGACCCGGCCCACCCCAATGCCTATGCCCCGGCCAAACGGCCATTTCATACGATCATTCCTGCATTTGTGAAAAAGGACGGCAAGCCCTTTATGACTTTGGGTCTAATGGGTGGCGGCATGCAGCCACAGGGACATGTGCAGATCCTCGTCAATCTGGTGGATTATGGCATGAACCTGCAAGAGGCTGGCGATGCGGCCCGGCTCATGCATGATGGCGGGCGGCAGCCGACCGACCCCTTGCTCGGCAGCGCTGCTGATACAAGCACTGTTGACGACTTGGGAACACTGTTCGTTGAGCCCGGCATATCTCAAGAGACGATCGCGAAATTACGAGCCATGGGTCATAAGGTTGTGGTGGAAAATACCGGCATACCCTTTGGCGGCTATCAGGCAATTGCCCGCACTCCCGCCGGTGATGCCTATATTGGTGCGACCGAAATGCGTAAAGATGGTCAAGCCAGCGGCTACTAGAGCGGCAAAGCTATCTGACCATCACCATTTACGACATGGCGGCCTTAAGTAATGATGGCCTTAGCCAGACGCACACGCATAAAGCTGTGGACGATGCACTTGTACCGGCTAGCCATAGCCCTATATAATCAGTTCGATAATAAAACCTTTCTAGGTTTTGGGAACAGATTATAGGCAGCAAGCGTTATGTGCGAAAAGCAGATATTGGCGGGACCAGACCTTTTTGCGCAATCGCCATGCCATTACAGGACCGCCACATGATCGTTCATCATTATACGGCATGTCATTCATGATGACTATGCGCAAATATTTACTGGTCGGCATTACAACTCTGTTCTTGACGGGCTGTATCTCACTTGCGCCTGAAGAATCTACGCCCGATATTGTCACCCAATTACCAGAACAATATGCGTCCGATCAAAATGGCGGGGCTTACCAACCAGCGACATGGTGGAAGGCTTTTGAAGACCCAGTTCTCAACAACTTGGTCGAAGAGGCACTGAGCAAAAATCTCGACATCGCGGAATCGGTTGCCCGCCTAGAACAGGTTAGCGCTCAGGCACGTATCACCAGAGCGGCCTTGCTGCCGCGTATTGATGCAACATTGTCGGCCAGCCGCACAAGCACACCCTTAGCCGGAAGCCCCTTTGGTGATCTGGGCGGCGGGGTAATCGATCGTATAGATAATGAGGTATATTCCCCCAGTCTTGGCATAGCCTATGAGCTTGATCTGTTTGGCCGCAATCGTAATGATTTTGCCGCTGCCAATCAGGATGCCATTGCCTCTGCCTTTGATCTGCGCGCTGTTCAGCTAACAGCGGCGGCAGAAACAATTTCTGCCTATTTTGATGTGGTTGATACACGCCGCCAAATTACCCTAGCAAAGACATTGGCCGATGTGCTGAACGACCGTGCCACACGCACGGAAGAGCAGTTTCGCCGCGGATTGGTACAGAGTTTTGAACTGTTCCAGATACGCCAAGAGCTACGCGCGACACAGGCTTCTCTGCCGCAGTTGGAAAGTGCATTGGCCAGTACGGAAAACCGTTTGGCCGTTCTGATTGGCGGCTATCCTGAACCTGTAAAGGAAAAACTGGCGCAGCCACTCACGCCCAGGCTGGTGTTTGAGGCGGTACCTGTTGGCCTGCCTGTAAATTTGCTGACCCAGCGGCCGGATGTGGAAGCATCATGGGCGCGGTTGGAAGCGGCACGCTTTCGCATTGGCGCCCGCCGCGCAGAACGCTTCCCGCAAATCAGCCTGTCCGGCGCGCTCGGCACGCAAGGGGATTCACTCTCGGCAGCACTTGATGTTGCAGATAATTGGACCAGCTCGCTCGCCGCCAATATCGTTGCGCCAATATTCAATGCTGGCCAAATCAGCGCCAATATCCGCAGTGCCAGAGCCGTTTATGATCAACAGGCCGCCATTTATGCGCGCACCGTCATAACCGCTTATCAGGAAGTCAGCACTGCGCTTGAAGATTATGAGCAGCAGCGCCAACGCTATTTGCTGGTCACTGCGCAATTGGAAGAGGCTGAGCTGTCTCTAAATTTGCAAAAGCGCCGCTTTGCTTCCGGCGTGGGAACATATGTTTCCTATCTTGATGCACTGACAACCGTTTACCGCGTGCGTGGTGATCTCTCCACCGCTGCCCGTGCCACAGCATTGGCGCGTCTCAATGTCCATCGTTCACTTGCCGGAGACTGGGCCTTGCCCATACAGGCCGAGAGCGAGAAAGAATAGCAATGATGATATGCAAGACCGGCACCAATAGCCGCATGGAGAATGAAGATGCGTAACCAGCTTATCTGGGCCTTGGGGATCTTCATCGCCGCCATTGCGATTGCGGCCTTTATGATATGGCTCAGGCCCGTGCCCGATCAGGTTGAGCGGATTGAACAAGCACCTCTGGTGGAGGCGACTGCTTTGAAAGTCTCATCAGGCGCTATTCCCGTCATCGTTTCTGGCACTGTCCAACCACGCGACGAAGTTACCATTGGTGCAGAAGTTTCGGGTCGTTTAACCTATGTCAGCAGCAGTTTTCGTGAAGGAAGTTTTGTCTCTGGCAAAACCTTGCTGATGCGTATTGACCCTGCCGATTATCTTAATCAGGTGCGTATCGCCCGGGCAGATGTTGCTGCACAGGATGTTGCCGTGCTGCAAGCGCGCGAAGAAGTGGCCATCGCACAGGATGATCTGGCGCGTTATTCAGCGCGAGAGGAAGCACGCAGGACATCGGAATCGCCCAAAGCCGGCAATGCTGCCGCAAACGGCAGTGCAACCCGCATCTTGCCGCCAACGGCTCTGTCCAAACCACAAAATAATGGTGCGGATAAGCCCACAAACGCTAAAAGAGCGTCAGGCCTTGCAACCCGTGAACCGCAATTGCGTTCTGCGCAGGCCGCGCGTGAACGGGCTGCTGCATCACTGGCCGATGCCCAGCTTTCGCTCAATCGTACACGTATATCCGCGCCCTTTGGCGGGCTGGTCAGTGCAGAAAGCGCGTCCATCGGCACATTTGTTCAGGCCGGTCAGGCTTTGGGGACGATTGTTTCCACCAATGCTTATGAAGTGCGGTTGTCCCTTACTCAGGATGAGGCGTCATTAATCCCCGGATTATTGCAAGGGACGGGCAAAAATATCCGCGCAGATGTCTATTATGATTATGGCGGGCTGATCTATCGCTGGACAGCCTTTGTCGACCGAGCAGATGCCAGCCTCGACAGCACGACCCGCAATGTAGAGGTTTTTCTGCGCGTTCCCTCCCCGCTAACCGGCGGAAAACTGGTGGAAGGGCAGGATGGAAGCACAGAGGGCGGCGCACCGCCGCTATTGCTGGGTGCATTTGTCGAAGCGCAGATCAGTGGTGCCAGCCGCGATAGTTTTGTCGCTGTGCCTGCATCGGCATTGCGGCCCGGTAATGAAATCTGGGTCGTGCGCGATAACAAACTACAGATCGTGCCTGTTCGCGTCATTCAAAGAAGTGACAATATCGCCTATGTTACCGCCGCCAATGTTCAGCAGGGTGACAGGTTGGTAACCAGCAGCCTGACCGCGCCGACCAATAATATGCCGGTACGCCTTTCCGGCAGCGACAAAAAATGAGCGATATTTCCGACCAGATGCCCGATGCTGAAGGCCCTGATGATGCAGCACTGCCAACGGACCGTTTCGGGCATGTGTCGGACGAGCGCGCGCGTGATCGCACCGGCGTCATTGCCTTTATGGCGCGCAATGGAGTTGCTGCTAACATATTGATGCTGGTGATGATCGCGCTCGGCCTGTATTCCTATTCATCTATCGGCCAAGAGGTTTTCCCCGAAACCAGCCTCGAT